>CALXIU010000001.1 GCA_944388415.1 uncultured Ruthenibacterium sp.
GGGTACGACACGCCGCCCGTCGCGATGAGCACCGCGTCCCCGCGCAGCGCGGCGCCGTCCTCGGCGATCACGCCGGCGGTGCGGCCGTCCTCGATCAGCAGTTTTCTGGCGCCGGACCCAAGCCTTATGTCCGCGCCTTTCGCGCGGCGCACAAGCGCGTCGAGCACATCCTGCGCGCGGTCGCTGACGGGATACACCCGCCGCCCGCGCTCCGTCTTGAGCGGGACGCCGAGCGATTCGAATTCCTCCATCACGCGCCGCGGCGGCATAGCCGCGAGCGCGGAGTACAGAAAGCGCGGATTGCGCCGGATATGCTTCAAAAACTCATCCGGCGCGCAGTCGTTGGCCAGATTGCAGCGGCCTTTGCCGGTGATAAGCAGCTTTCTTCCCGGTAGCGCCATGTGTTCCAGCACCGTGACGCGGTGCCCTTCCCGAAGCGCCGAGCCCGCGGCAAACAGCCCCGCGGCGCCCGCGCCAATGACGATCAGATCTGCCAACGCGCACCCCTTTTGCAGCTTTTTTCGACAAGCCGCGCGATATTCTTATCAATTATATCTCTTTTCCAGGCGCGGCGCAACCCCCGGCGCATGCGGTTGCGCACGCAGACGGTTGATGTTATAATGAAGCAAACTGCACATCCGTTTGTGGAAGGATGGATCGATTTGAAACTTTCTGCGCGATTTTCCCGCCCTGCCGCACTGAGCGCACGCGCCATGTGGCTGTGCGCGGCCGCGCTCGTCGCCGTGAAGCTGTTTTTGACGAGCTTTCAGCTGATGCTCGCCTCCCCCGACCTGTCGCCCATCGACGACACGCTGATGTTCCGGCTGGCGCAGAACATCGCCGCCGGGAACTGGCTGGGCGAATACAACTGGCTGACGCTGAGCAAGCACTCGTTCTTCGCGCTGTGGCTCGCGCTGACACATGTGCTGGGGGTAAATTTCCTGATTGCGGGACAGGCTCTGTATGCGGCGGCGTGCGCTCTGCTGCTCGCCGCGCTGCGGCCCGCGGTCGCCTCGCGCGCCGCGCGGCTCGGCGTCTTCGCCGCCGTCTTGTACACGCCCGCCTCGTGGGCGGCGTACACGCTGCGCGTCTACCGCGACAACATCTACCCCGCCCTTGTGCTGATGGCATTTGCCGGATTGCTGGGTATGTTCGTGCGGTACCGCGGATCGGCGCTTTGCTCGGCCGGTTTTGGCCTTGCCGGCGGGGCGGCGCTCGCCGCGGCTTGGCTGAGCCACGAGGACAACGCGCTGCTTTTGCCGTTCCTCATGTGCGCCGCGCTCGTTTACCTGCTATTCGTATTCCTGACAAAAGAGGTCCGCCGCAAGGCCGCGCGCACGGCGCTGCTGCTCGTACCCGCCGCCGTGTTCGCGCTGGGCGTGGGCGCATGGTGCGGGATGAACCAGCTGTATTATGGCCGGTTTATCATCAGCGACTACACTTCCTCCGAATTTTATGACGCGATCGGCGCGCTCGTCCGGGCATGTCCCGACAATCAGACGCCCTACACGCTGATCCCTCACTCGACGCGTTCGGCGCTGTACGAGGTCTCTCCCGCGCTGGAGAGCCTGGAACCGTATCTGGAGACGGAATCGATGTATAACAGCTACGGCAGTGTGCCGGACGAGGAGTTCAACTCCGGCGGCATCCACTGGGCGCTGCGGAATGCCGCGGATCAGGCCGGATACTATGAGACGGCCGGGACCGCCCGGGCATTCTGGCAGTCCGTGGCGGATGAGGTCAACGCCGCGTGCGACGCGGGCCTCGTCCCGGCGGGCGCGCGGTACAGCGGCGTGATGAGCCCCGTCCGCATGGAGTATGTGCCCGCGACGCTGGGGAAATTTGGCGACTTCCTGCGCGTGATGCTGCTGTTTGAGCAGACGGAGCCGACACAGGAGCTGTCCATCGCGCGGCCGGATCAGAGCGAGGAGTGGGAGAGCTTTCTGCACTGCACCAGCACCAAGGCCGCGAAGGCCGGGACCGCCGAGCCGTATTTCTCGCCGTATCAGGAGCTGGCCTACCTCGTGTTGGACGCCGTGACATGGGCGATGCGCGTGCTCGTCTGGCCCGCGCTTGTGTTGACGGCCGTGTGGATCGTCCGTTACGTGCGCCTGTGCGCGCGGCGCGCGCGCGAAAAGCGCGTCCCGGACGACCTCGCGGGCTGCATCCTCGCGGCGGGGTTCTTCCTGACGGGACTGCTGCGCGTCGCGGCGGTGTCGTTCATCTTCGCGGCGTCGTTCTCGATCAATCCGTATCTGATGTACGTTGCCCCAGCCTGTCCGTTGATGGTCTTTTTTCTCGCGTTCGGATGCGCGAAATTCTTCGAGCTGCGCGCCGCCCGGCGCGAGGCTGCCTGAACCGAAAAAGCCCGTTCCGCGCTGCCAAGAGGCGCGGAACGGGCTTTTTGATTCTGCGTGATGTCAGGAGGCCGGTGTGCTCTGCGGCTCGCCGGGCGGTTCCGATGAATCCGTCTGCTCAGGGACGGACGAGGACTCCGGCGCACTCTCCGGCTCCGGCGCGGCCTTCGCCACATACACAGCCACATCCGCCTTGTTGACATCGAGCACCTGGCCCTCTTCGAAGTTTGCCTTGACAACAAACCCCTCCTGATAGGTGCCGTCGTTTTCCATCTCGTAAATGGTGTAACGGATGCCGAGTTCCGTCAGCTGCGCGATGGCAGCCTCCTTGTTCTGGCCGATGATGCCGGGCATGACCGCCGTCTGCGGGCCGCGGCTGACGGTGAGCGTCACGCTCTGCCCCGCTTCGACAGACGTCCCCTTCGAGGGTGACTGGAACATGACGACGCCCGCCTCCACGTCGGAGCTGTACTCCTCCTCGATGGTGAACACATAGAGCTGCTGATACGTCTCGTTGTTCTGCACGTCGCGGTACTGCTGTCCGACAAAATTCGGCAGGATGTATGTCTCCGGCGCCGACGAGGAGGAGACGGACTGGGACAGCGAAGAGGACGCCTGCGCCGGCTCCCGCGCGCTGAACACGGCGAGCAGCGAGATGACGGCGATGAGCACCAGGAGCGCCGCCCCCGCCGCGAGATATTTCTTCTGCCTCTCTGTGATTTGGAACGCCGCGTCCTGCTTCGCCGGCGTGGTGAGCGCCTCGATCAGCGCCGGGGCCGACTCGATGCGCTCGACGGACGCGAGGCGCATGCCGCGCATCAGCGCGGCCGAGACGAACGCGGGGATCTCCTGATTGAGTTCCCGCGCGGGGCGCAGCGCGTCGCTGCGCTTGCGGATGCCCGCCGGGACGGGCGTCTTGCCCGTCATCGCGCGGTAGAAGACGGCCGCGAGGCCGTAGACGTCGGTGTAGGGGCCGTCGAACTCGGCGGCATGATATTGTTCCGGCGCGGCGTAGCCCTCATACATCTGGCTTTTCAGCTCGCTGTCCGCGGTGCGCAGGCCCATCGTGGCGAAGCCTGACAGCGCCGCCTTTCCCTCGGACGAGATGAAGATCGTCTCCGGGCTGACGCCGCGGTGCAAAAGACCTTTCTTGTGCATCGCATCGACTGCGTAGACAATGGGACGCAGCAGGCTGAGCGCCTCCTCATACTTGAGCGGGACGCGGCGCGTCTGCAAAAACGCGAGCAACGGCACGCCGTCCTCCGGCGCGCGCACTGCGTAGACGGTGTTGTTCTCCTCGAACGTACCGTGGACGCGCACCATGCCGGGGCAGTCGCCCAGCGAGGCCAGTGCGTTGTACAGGTCGGCGAAGTCCATGCGCGTGGTCTTGTACAGCACCGCGCGGTCGGATTTCGGCACGACGGAGCCGTCGCGCGTGCGGCCGGCACACAGCGCGACGGGAACATATTCCTTGATGACGACGCGGCGGGACATCTCGCCGTCGACGGCGGCGTACGCGACGCCCTCGCCGTCGAGCGCGATGCACTCGCCGATGGTATACCGTCCTCCGCCGAGCATCGTATTGACAGGCAGAGTGCCCGCGGGATTGGTGTTGGCAAAGCTGTGCCCGCAGTACGGGCACGCCGCCGCGCCGCGCGGGACACGCGACATGCAGCGGTTGCAGACGGGCGCAAACGCCTCCACGCCGTTCACTCTCCTTTCATCGGATCAGACGCTGCGGTTCGCTCAGCGGTCGAGGTCTTCCTCATTCTCGAGGTTGTGCCAGACGTTCTGCACGTCGTCATCCTCCTCGAGGTGGTCGAGCAGCAGGCCCATTTTCTTGAGGTCCTCCGGGTCGGTCAGCGCGGTCCGCGTGCTGGGGACCATCGCGACGTCGGCGGAGATGAACTCGTAGCCCTTCTTCTCCAGCGCCTCGCGCACGTCGCTGAACGCGTCCGGCGAGGTCGTGATCTCGGCCACGTCGTCGGCCATGTCGAAATCGTCCGCGCCGGCCTCGAACGCGTCCTCCATCACGGTCTCCTCGTCCTTGCCCTCGACGTCGAGCACGATGACGCCCTGCTCGCTGAACAGGAACGACACGCAGCCGTTGTTGCCGAGGTTGCCGCCGAACTTGTCGAAGTAGTGGCGCAGGTTGCCCGCGGTGCGGTTGCGGTTGTCGGTGAGCGTCTCGACCATCATGGCGATGCCGGACGGGCCGTAGCCCTCATAGGTGATGGACTCGTAATCGTCCTTCTCCGCGCCCTCGGCCTTCTTGATGATGCGCTGGATGTTGTCATTGGGGACGTTGAGGCTCTTGGCCTTGGCGATGAGGTCGCACAGCTTGCCGTTGACGGCGGGGTCCGCGCCGCCGGATTTGACGGCCACGGCGATCTCACGGCCGACCTTCGTGAAGATCTTGGCCTTCTGAGCGTCGGTCTTTTCCTTCTTGCGTTTGATGTTGTTCCATTTGCTATGTCCTGACATGGCGAGAAGCCCTCCCGAATAGTATAGTTGCCAAACTAATTTATTATAGCATATCTGTAAAATTATTTCAAATTCCGCAAGCCCTTCGGATAGCGGTTTTTGACGGCATTTTGCGAGCACTTGCCAAATCCGACCGGAAAACCGTCGACGAGCACCGCGGCAAAGCCGTTTTGCGCTGTCTGCGCCCCGATCGGTTCGCCGCGCAGCCACGCCGCCGCGCGGGGGTCGTCCCTTGCAAGGCGCTCGGCGTTTTCACACCGCGCGCCGTACGCCATGAAGAGCGCGTGCTCCGGCTCGAAGCGTCCCTTGACGACGCTCCCCGCTGGCACGCCCGCGCGCAGCACGGCGAGGCCGTCGAGTCTGGGCACGGGATACGGCGGCAGGATGTACCACGTCCCGCCCGCCTCCGCGACGGGTGCGTCCGCGAGCGGCGGGAACAGCGCCGCGAGAAACGACGCCAGTTCCTTCGGCGGCTTCGACGCCTTGAGCGGCCGCGGCCGGGCACTCCCGCCGCCCGGCTGTTTTTGCAGCACGGCGGCGAAGTGGCCCTCGCCCCCGTGGCACGGATAGACGCGGCGCGTGAGCGCGGCGGGGTACTCATATCCGCAGCGGCGCGCGTCCTCGCCGGGACAGCCCGCGTCCGTCCCGGCGGGCAAAAGATCAAATTCCGGATGGCGCGCGAGGAACGCGCCGATCTGGCCCTCGTCCTCCTCGGGCGCGAATGTGCACGTCGAGTAGACGAGCCGGCCGCCGGGCACGACGCACGCGGCGGCGTTGTCGAGGATCTGCGCGCCGAGCGCGGCGCACTGCTCCACGAGCGCCTGCGAATGCTGCGCGAGCGCCTGCGGTTCCTTGCGGAACATGCCCTCGCCCGA
>CALXIU010000002.1 GCA_944388415.1 uncultured Ruthenibacterium sp.
TATTCGTGGTTTCCCAGAACCGGCCGCACATTGGGGCGCTGCATCATGTCCAGCAGGATCGGGACCGGCTCCGGGCCGCGGTCCACCACATCGCCCAGAATATACAGCGTATCTTCCTCGCGAAGCGAAATAGTCTCCAGCATCCGGCGGTACTTTTCATAGTCCCCGTGAATGTCCGACATACAGTAAATCATCGTTTTCTCCTTGAACGTTTTCTATGGGTTTTTGTTTTCAGTGTGACTGCCTTTCTTTGGCGCGAAGACGCAGGCCGCTGTTCGCACTGTGAATGCCATGTGCTTGTAAGTTCTGAAACAGGTATTTTCCCTTGACATATATAGGCTGACTATATATCATATATATAGACGCTCTACATATTCGGAAGGGAGAGAATGACATGGAACTGGACAAAAGCCTTGTCAGCGGCAGCATGGCGCTGCTGGTGATGAAGCTGCTGGAGGAAAAAGACCTGTACGGCTACGAAATGATTGAGCTTATGAAAAATCGTTCCGACGACACCTTTCATCTCAAGGCGGGATCGCTCTATCCGCTGCTCCACGGGCTGGAAGAAAAGGGATATGTCGAGGCGTACGAGCAGGAAGCAGCTGCGGGAAAGCCGCGGCGTTATTACCATCTGACGAAGCGCGGGCACGCGGCGCTGAGCGAAAAGGAACAGGCGTGGGAAATCTATGCGCGCGCGGTCCGCCGCGTATTGAGAGGAGGCGTTTGTCTTGGAGAAGCCTGAGACGATCCGTTCGTACCTGGACGCCGTCGCGTCGCAGATTCGCTGGAAGCGGGCGCGCCCGGCGGTGCTGCGTGAATTGAAAAGCCACCTGGAGGACCAGCGCGGGTCTTTCGCCGCGGAGAACGCCGTAGACGCAGAGCGCCGCGCGGTGGAAGAGATGGGCGACCCGGTCTCCGTGGGCCGGGAACTGGACCGACTGCACCGCCCGAAGCCTCAGGTCGGGCCTCTGCTCGCCGCCTTGCTTCTTGCGCTCTCGTGCGCCGTGCTGCGCATTGCCCTGACAAACGGATGGGCGGCGCATCTCCGCGCTGATCCGCTGCGGACGGGGCTGGCTGTGGCTCTTGGGTGCGGAGCGCTGTTCGCGGGGTATTTTCTGGATGTCGCCCGGCTGGCCGGGCGGGCTGTTTGGGTGTGCGCCGCCGCGCTGAGCGCAGGGGCCGCAGCGATTGCCGTTTCCCCGGTTATTCACGGGGTCACGTATGCGTTTCACTATATTCTGCTCTTCTACCCGGCCGTCTTTGCCTGCTGGGCATATTTCTGGCGCGGCCGGGGATGGCATGGCTTCGCGTTTTCCGCGCTCGGGGGCGCTGCGCTCTGTCTTCTGTGCGCGGCGGCATCGCAGCTGTTCGGAATGCTGCTGGTCTTTCCCGCGCTTCTCGGCGTGCTCCTTCTGGCTGCCTGGAACGACTGGTTCGGAATCGGGCGGCGGGCCGCGCTCCTTGCGGTGTTCGGCGTCGCCGTACCGGGTGCGGCGGGGGCCGGGTTCTTTGCCGTCCGCGCTGCAGCCCGGTTACTGCCCCGCATGGACGATCCGGCGGGCGTTGCCGCCATTCTCCGAAGTGTCGTCGGCGCGGCTCGCTGGCTCGGAGAGGGCGTGTGGGAGACGACCGGCTATTCCCTGGGGTTTGAGCAGATCGTCCCTGGTTTCGGCGACAACGCGTTTCCGGTCGCCCTGCTCTACCGCCTCGGGTGGCTCCCGTTCCTTGCCGCCGTCCTTGGGGTCGCGGGGATGACGCTCTGGCTGCTGCTCCGCGGACTGCGTCTCCGCACACAGCTCGGCAGAGCCGTCGCGCTGGCCGTCGGCATCACACTGTGCACGCAGACGGCGTGCAGCCTTGCGTGGAATCTGGGTTTTCCGCTGTTCGATGTGCCGTTCCCGCTTCTCGCCGGCAACACGGCGACGGTGCTGAACCTCTTTCTGATCGGCATGGCGCTGTCCGTATTCCGGACGGAGTGCATCGCACAGGATCTTCCCTGTCCGCCGCGGCAAAGCGCCCCGGCGCCGTGAGGGCAAACCGGGAGAATGCGCGCCGCGAAACGAGAGGCGTAGGACTTGCCGGAACCCATTTTTTCTGCAAAGTCCGCTCTTAGACGCTCCTTTTGAGCGGGTTGTCCTGCGAGGCCAGCCACGCGCCCACAATCATCAATCCCAGCGCCGCAAAGTATGTGCTGCCGGGCAGTTCTTTGAAGTTGTTTTCAAATCCCCAGCAGACAGCCGCAAAAAGAACAAAAAGCGAGCCGTGGGAGAACTGAAGGCTGGACACATCTTCAAAGGACAGCGTCGCAAATAGGATGCCGTGCCAAAGCCTCGCGCTGATCCTCTCCTGAAATACCACCCGCAATACCGGTTCAGGCAGATGAAATCGCACAGCGCATAGCAGCGGTCGGCCTCCGGCGAGCTGGTCTTTTCGAGCGCGCCGGTCATCGGCCGGTGCTGCGGGTCCACCGCGCGGGCGGCGGCGAACACGGCCTTGAAATACGCCTGTGTCTCCGCCGACGTTGTCTCCGGCTCGTTGAAGAGACTCCACGCAAAGACGCACGGATGGTTCTTGTCGCGGAGAATCATCGTTTCGACCTGTTCGATGTGGTGCTTTTGCAGCTCGGGCACGTGGTCCCCGGCAAAGAAGCCCTTGTTCGCCCCGCCCGCGCCGGCCAGCGCGAAATTGGCGAACGAGCGCATCATTCCCACGGCGGGCGCCTCGTCGATGATGAGGAATCCCTCCTCATCAGCCATCCGGCACCACTCCTCCGCGTACGGATAGTGGCTGGTGCGGAAGCAGTTCGCGCCCGTCCACTTCAGGCATTCGAAATCCCGCTTGGTCACAGCGCCGTTGAACGCGCGGCCGAGCAGCATGAAGTCCTCGTGTTTGCCGAAGCCCTTCAGATAGATGGGGCTGCCGTTCACCAGAATCTGCGTTCCACGGATTTCCATCGTCCGGATGCCGACGGGCGCGGAATAGCGGTCGGCAAGCACGCCGGAGCGCCGCAGGTCGATCTCCAGCGTGTACAAATACGCGCAGCGCACTTGCCAGAAGCGAGCGCCTCGCAATTTCCCCCGTAGTAGATTTCGCTTGCGTGGCACTCCACAATGCCCGGAACCTGCCCTGCCACGAGGTCGTTCCGGGCGTTCATCCAGACGTAGTACCCCGCGTCCTTCAGCTTGCTGAACAGGCTGCTCTCCCCTTCGCGCAGCAGGCAGCTCATCGTCCTGTGCCCGCCGGTGTGCGGATTGTACCCGTCGTGAAGCTGCAACGGCTCGGCACGCATACCGGGTTCTGGCAAAAGGCGTTGCGGAACGAGACGGCCTCGCTTTTTGCCCACTCATCCAGAAACGGCGTGCGGGCCGCGGGATTGCCCAGATGCCCCATGCTGTCGGCGCGCATCTGGTCCGGGTTGAAAATGATGATGTTCACTTTGCCCATGTTGAGAACATCCTGAAACAGCAGGCTTTGATGCGAAGCGGTCAGCCCGGGAGCGACTGTGTCGAAATCTGCGCCGCCTCCCCGCGCTCTGGCCTGTGATGGTGACGTTGCCGAACGCGGCGACGAACACCAGAAGGAAGGGCCGGTATGCTTTTTTCAGTATACCACGAAACGCCTTCCCGTCCCAGCGGGAAATCAACGAATCCACCGGATTTTCCTCCAGCTCCTACTTCCACAAACTGTTCAAGAAAGAAATGGGAATGACGCCCCAGCAATACCGCTATTCGCACGAAGACGACTCCGGCTGAGGGAAACGGCCGCCGAAAACAGAGCAGACAAAACCAGCCCGCGCCTCCGGACGGAACCCGGAAGCGCGGGCTTTTTTGCGGGAAATTCGGTTTACCGGCGGGAGCTCTTCCAGCAGGGGTCGGTTTCGGTGCTGGAGGCAGTGGCGCGCGTGAGCTGGGAGACGATCTCACTGTAATAGCGCGCTGGAATCCGGCCGAGGTTCAGGATGTCCGGCTCCTTCGGCGCGTCGTAGCAATAGCTGCCGCGCCGCACAGAGCCCGCCTTGTAGAACACGGCGTCGTAGACCGTGACCTCGCTGTTTTCGTCTCCCACGAACGAACCGGAGAAATTCAGCTCCACGCCGAGGCCGAGCGTCGGGTCCTCCCGGTAGAACGTGGAGTAGCTGCCGCCGTCCTGCACGCTGCCGCGGTACCAGCCCTGCCCCAGCAGCTTGC
>CALXIU010000003.1 GCA_944388415.1 uncultured Ruthenibacterium sp.
GCTGACGTCGTACACCTTGACGATATGGGGATTGTCGAGCACAGAGATGGCCTTGGACTCGTTTTTGAACCGGCGCACGAGCTCCTCGTTTTCCATGCACTCCTCTTTGAGGATCTTCACAGCGACAACACGGTTCTCCTTGAGGTCGACCGCCTTGTACACGTTGGCCATGCCGCCCGCGCCGATCAGCGCCTTGATGAGGTAGCGGCCGTCAAGCCTTTTGTCGATGAACTTATCCATTCTCTTCCTCCGTCTGAATCTGCACGAGCAAAACCGTCACATTGTCAATGCCGCCCGCCTCAAGCGCGCAGTCGATCAACGCATCGGGAGCTTCGTAAAACGAGCTTCCGGACAGCGTTCGCTCCACCTCGGCGTCCGGAACATAGGACGACAGCCCGTCCGTACACAGAAGCACGATATCTCCATCGCGCACGGGCACGCGCGTCCAATCGGCCTCCACGTGGGACTCGACCCCGAGGACACGCGTAATGATGTTGCGTTTGGGATGATAAAACGCCTCTTCCTCTGTGATGGAGCCGTCTTCCAGCATTTGCTGCACGACAGAGTGGTCGCGCGTGAGGAGCCGCATGGTGCCGTCGCGCAGAAGATAGACGCGAGAGTCGCCCACATGGGCGACCTGCATCTCCTCGCCGCGCACCACAACGCAGACGACGGTGGTCCCCATGCCGTACAGAGAGGGATCGGACATGGCCGTCGTGTAGATGGCGGAATTCGCGATCTGGATGCCTTCCAGCATACAGCGGCGAACGTCGTCCGCCGAATGCGTCCCGTCGATGTGCTCCAGAAAAAATTCCTCCAGCGTGGTCGTGGCGATCGACGAGGCGACACGGCCTCCATTGGCGCCGCCCATGCCGTCGCACACGGCCGCCCAGACGGTCTCGTCGGACTGGCGTCCGGCGCGATAGCTGTCCTGATTTTCCGTCCGCTGATATCCGATATCAGTCTTTGCGGCGATCCTCATGCGGTTCCTCCCTTCTGCGCCTCTCTGCGGAGCTGTCCGCAGGCGGCGCTGATGTCCGTTCCGAGGCGTCTGCGCACCGTCGCGTTGACGCCGAGATCCGTGAGTGTCTGCTGAAACCGCCGCACGTTCGCGGCGTCCGTTGCGGAATACGGAGATCCGTCGACGGGGTTGATGGGGATGAGATTGACGTGCGCGCCCATGCCGCGGATCAGCGCCGCCAGCTTCGCGGCTGTCTGCGGGCTGTCGTTGACGCCACGCACCATCGAGTATTCGAAGCTGACGCGCCGCCCGGTCTCCCTCTGATAAGCGCGGCACGCGGGGATGAGCTGCTCGAGCGGGTAGGCGTCGTTGACGGGCATCATCGACGAGCGCATCTCGTTCGTCGGCGCATGGAGCGACACGGAGAGCGTCAGGCCCAGATGGCGCTGCGCGAGTTTTTCGATCATCGGCACAAGTCCGCATGTTGACAGGCTGATGTTGCGCATCCCAATGTTGACGCCCTTCGGCGAAGAGATGATGGACAGAAAATCCATCACGTTGTCGAAATTGTCAAGCGGCTCGCCGATGCCCATGAGCACGATGTGCGACACGCGCTCGCCCGTCCGGCGCGCGGCGGTGTAGACTTCGTCC
Source organism: uncultured Ruthenibacterium sp. (assembly GCA_944388415.1). Taxonomy (GTDB): domain Bacteria; phylum Bacillota; class Clostridia; order Oscillospirales; family Ruminococcaceae; genus Ruthenibacterium. The sequence continues at coordinate 1,613 of CALXIU010000003.1, forward strand.
GCGATCTCACCGGCGGTGAGGTTGCGCACGCGGCCGCCCTGCGTGGACGCGCAAAAGCGGCAGCCCATGCGGCAGCCCACCTGCGTGGACACGCACACGGTGTTGCCATACTCGTAGCGCATCAGGACCGTCTCGATGCAGTTGCCGTCCGAAAGGCCCAAGAGATATTTGACGGTGCCGTCGCGCGAGACCTGTTCCCGCTCGACCGTCAGGCGCTCAATGACGCACGTCTGCTCAAGCTGTGCGATCATCGTCTTCGGGAGATCCGTCATCTCTGCAAACGCGGTCGCCCCCCTCGCGTGCAGCCACGCGAAGATCTGGCGCGCGCGGAACGCGGGCCAGCCCTGCTGCGCCGCAAACCCGGCCAGCTGCTCCTCCGTTAAGGACGTGATGGGCATCTCATTCATTGTATCACAATCTTTCCATAATGGCTGTGAAAAAACCATCTGTTTTGATGTCAAAAGTGTAAAAATTCACGCAGCATCCATCGACGCGCGCACCCGCCGGAGCGAACGCCACGCGGCCGGGCGCAAAATCCGGGTTCTCCTGTAGAAACGAGGCAACCACGTCCTCGTTTTCACGCCGGTTGACCGTGCACGTGGAATATACGAGCGTCCCGCCGCGTTTCACGCATTTTGAGGCCGCCGAGAGGATCTTTTTCTGCGTTTCGATCAGCCCGGACAGGTCTGACACGTCCTTGCAGCGGATGTCCGGCTTCTTTGCCATGACGCCGAGACCGGAGCACGGGACGTCGCACAACACGACGTCCGCCTGCACGGACGCGTCCGGGACGCAGGCGTCGGCGCACGCGGTCTCGGCGCATGTGACGCCGAGGCGGCGCAGCGTCTGCTCAATGAGAGGAACACGGTTTTCGGCCGCGTCCCGCGAGATCAGTCTTCCCTGGTCTTGCAGATACTGCGCGAGCGTTGCGCTCTTGCCGCCGGGCGCGGCGCACACGTCGAGCACCGTCTGGCCGGGCCGCGCCCCTGCGAGCGCGCAGACGAACTGCGACGCCTCGCTCTGCACATGGAAATGGCCCGCCTGAAACAGCGGGTGCGCGGCGATGTCCCCGCGCAGCGCGGCATAGAGGCACGTGCCGGCGAAGCCCCGCTCCACGCTGATGCCCTCGCGCGCAAACGCCTCGCGCAGCGCTTCAGGCGACGTCTTCAGCGTGTTGACGCGCACGCACAGGCGCGGCGGCTCGGATTGCGCCTTCAGATAGCGCTCCGTGTTCTCTCCAAGCGACGCGGCAAGGCAGTCGTACACCGACGGCGAGACGCTGTACAGTACGCACAGGCGCTCGCGCTGAGTGGCGAAGCTCTGCTTTGTGAGATCGACGCCGCCCGCACGGCGCAGCACGGCGTTCACGAGACCGGCGGCGCTCGATTTGCCCAGCGTGCGGCACAGCCGCACCGATTCGCCGACGGCCGCGTGCGCGGGCACACCGTCCATCCAGCGCAGCTGGTACAGGCCGGCGCGCAGCACGGCGCGCACGGCGGGGTCAAGCTTTTCGACCGGTTTTTTCAAAAAGAGGCCCAGACAGTAGTCGATCGTGACAAGGCGCTCGACGACGCCGTAAAAGATCGCCGACGCGAACGCGCGCTCGCGCGCGTCGCCCGAAAAATGCGCGAGCGCACTCTTCAAGACGAGGTTCGAGTATCCGCTCTGCTCTTGCTTCATCAGCGCCGTCACCGCGGCGCGGCGCGCGTCAGCCATAGACGCTGTCCCCCGCGGCAAAGCGCCGTCCGGCGGCCCACGCGGCGCCGTCCATCGGGCGGCTGCCCTCGGGCACGACCTCGTCCAGCGTCAGCGCACCCTCGCCGCACGCGACGACGAGCGGCTTTGCCGACAGCACCGTTCCGGGCGCGCCGCTGCCGGGCGTGACGCGTGCGCGCAGCACC
>CALXIU010000004.1 GCA_944388415.1 uncultured Ruthenibacterium sp.
GCAAGATCTTCACCGATCACATGTTCGTGATGGACTACACCGAGGGCGTGGGTTGGCACGATCCGCGCATCGAGCCGTATCACGCGCTGTCGCTCGATCCGGCCGCGATGGTGTTCCACTACGCGCAGGAGAGCTTCGAGGGCATGAAGGCGTATCGCACCGCCGACGGCGGCGTGCAGCTGTTCCGTCCGTATAAAAATGCAGAGCGCTTTGCCAGCACGCACCGCCGTCTGTGCATTCCGGAGATCCCGACGGAGGACTTCGTGCAGGCCGTCAAGGCACTGGTCGACGTCGACCGTGACTGGGTGCCTTCCGCGCCCAACACCAGCCTGTATCTGCGTCCGTTCACGATCGCAACGGAGGCGCACCTCGGCGTGAAGCCCAGCTGCACGTATTCGTTCCTGGTGATCGCCTCGCCGTCCGGCGCTTATTATGCCAGCGGCCTCGCGCCCGTGAAGATCTACGTGGAGGACGAGTATGTCCGCGCCACGCCCGGCGGCACCGGCTACATCAAATGCGGCGGCAACTATGCCGCGTCTCTCGCCGGTCAGGAGAAGGCCGAGAAGCTGGGCTACAGCCAGGTGCTGTGGCTCGACGGCATCGAGCGCAAGTACGTCGAGGAAGTGGGCAGCATGAACTGCTTCTTCAAGATCGCGGGCAAGGTGTACACCGCGCCGTGCGTCGGCACCGTGCTGCCCGGCATCACGCGCATGAGCTGCATCGAGCTGCTGCGCCACTGGGGCTATGAGGTCAACGACTCCGACCGTCTGGCCATCGCGGACGTCATCAAGGCCGCGGAAGACGGCACGCTCGAAGAGGTGTTCGGCACCGGCACCGCCGCCGTCATCAGCCCGGTGGGCCAGCTGTACTATCAGGGCAAGGAGTGCGTCGTCGGCGACGGCACGACCGGCGAGCTGACGCAGCGCCTGTATGACACGCTGACGGGCATCCAGTACGGCCGCCTCGAGGACACACACAACTGGATTGTCAAGGTCTGATCTTCTTTTTGCATATGAAACCCGCCGCCCGGCCGGGCGGCGGTTTTATTTTGCGGTTTATTCCTTGGGGGCGCAGGCGGCGCGAAGCACCTTGACCGCCTTTTGCAGCTGCTCCTCGGGGATGTTCAGCGCCGGCAGCAGGCGCACGCGGTCCTTCGCCTTCAGCACGAGGACGCCGTTTTCCATGCACTCGGCGACGACGTCGCCCGCGGGGCGCGCCGTCTTGACGCCGAGCATCAGGCCGAGGCCCGTGACCTCCTCGACGCCGGGCGCGCCGGTGAGCGCGGTGCGGATCATGTTGGATTTCGCCTGCACGCGGCTGAGCAGCGCGTCGTCGATACGCTCGAGGATGCTGACAGCGCCCGCACAGCTGACGGGGTTGCCGACGAACGTGGAGCCGTGATCTCCCGGGCCGAGGATGTCAGCCGTCTTCTCGTTGAACATCGTCGCGCCGATGGGCAGTCCGCCGCCGAGGCCCTTCGCGGTGGACACAATATCCGGCTGGATGCCGTAGTGCATATACGCGTACAGCTTGCCGGTGCGGCCGTTGCCCGTCTGCACCTCGTCGATGACGACAAGCGCGCCGTGCTCGTGCGCCAGTCGCTCCGCCCCCTTGACGAACTCAGCGTCCAGTTCGCGCACTCCGCCCTCGCCCTGCACCAGTTCCATCATCACGGCGGCGCAGCGGTTCTCGTTCAAAAGTCTCTCGAGATCCGCGAGGTCGTTCGGCGTCGCGTGCACAAAGCCCGGCGTCAACGGCTGGAAATCCTTATGAAACACATCCTGACCGGTGGCGGCGAGCGTCGTGATCGTGCGGCCGTGAAAACTGTTTTTCAGCGTGATGATCGTTGTGTAGTCCGTACCGAGCACCTGCGCAGCGTATTTGCGCGCCGCCTTGATGGCGCACTCGTTCGACTCGGCGCCCGAGTTCGAGAAGAACACGCGGCTCATACCGGTGCGCGCGCACAGCATCTCCGCGAGGCGGACGCACGGATCGGTGAAATAGAGATTCGAGGCGTGCTGCACACGGCCAAGCTGCTCGATGACCGCTTTCTGCCAGACCTTGTCGCACACGCCGAACGTATTGACGGCAATGCCGCTGCCGAGGTCGATGTACTCCTTGCCCTCGTCATCCGTCACGACAGAGCCTTCGCCCTCCGTGATGTGGATCGGAAAGCGCGCATATGTATGCGCGACATACTGCGCGTCGCGCCGCTTGATATCATTCATACCCATTCTCCCCTCCCCGGCCGCTCGGTCGCGGCCGGCGCTGTATCATCACAATGTCTTTATGATACTCCTTTCCGCCGCGGAGCGCAAGTGGCATTTCGCCGTGATGAGGAGCCAATTTGATGTATTTTTTCGCATTTTCGTCGAATTTTTATTCACTTTGAGCCATTTCTGCATCTCCGAAAGTTTCCTCTTGACGAAAACTGATCCTTCCCGTATAATAACTCCGAGGCGTTAGCTTTGGCTAACTTATCGGAGCCTAAGCTGGCGCATTTTTTTGCAGACGTGAGTTTGCCGCAGCTAACTGATGTGAAGGAGAATGTGGAGACATGATGATCGACAGACGGCTGACCGGTATGGTCGGCGGGAGCAAAAAATACGTCGCGGGAAACGTGATGCTGCAATGGTGTTCGCTGTGTGCGAACATTGTGCTCATGACGGCGGCGGCTTCGGTGCTGGGCGCGCTGTGGGAGGGCCGCGCGGACGCCGTTTTCGCACCTGCCGCCGTGGCTGCGGCGGCCGCTCTGTGGGTGCGGTTCGCGTGCGCGATCGGCGCGTCGCGGCTGAGTTTTCTGTCGTCGCGCGCGGTCAAGCGCACGCTGCGGCGGGAGATCTACCAGAAGCTGCTGCGTCTCGGCGCGGCGTACCGCGAGCAGGTCAGAACGTCGGAAGCGGTGCAGCTGGCCGTGGAGGGCGCGGAGCAGCTGGAGACGTATTTCGGTGCATATCTGCCGCAGTTTTTCTACAGCATGCTCGCGCCGCTGACATTGTTCGCGGTGCTGGCGTTCGTCGACCTGCCGTCGGCGGCGGTGCTGCTGGTGTGCGTGCCGCTGATCCCCGCCGCCATCGCTGCGGTGCAGACGTGGGCGAAAAAGCTGCTGGGGAAATATTGGGGGCAGTACACGGCGCTGGGCGACTCGTTTCTGGAGAATTTGCAGGGGCTGACGACGCTGAAGATCTATCAGGCAGACGCGGCGCGGCACGCGAAGATGAACGAGGAGGCCGAGGCGTTCCGGAAGATCACGATGCGCGTGCTGACGATGCAGCTCAACTCCATCGCGATCATGGACCTTGTGGCATACGGCGGCGCGGCGCTCGGCGCGGGCGTCGCGGTGTCGCGCTTCGCGGCGGGGCACATGACGCTGTCGGGCTGCCTGCTGATCCTGCTGCTGGCGGCGGACTTTTTCCTCCCGATGCGGCTTCTGGGCAGCTTTTTTCACATCGCGATGAACGGCATGGCGGCGAGCGGGAAGATCTTACGCCTGCTCGACCTGCCGGAGCCGGAGCGCGGCGCGCAGGTCCCGGGCGCGGGCGGCATCGAGGTGAGCGGCCTCTCCTTCTCCTATGACAGCGGGCGCGAGGTGCTGCGCGGCGTCGCCTTCTCCATTCCCGAGGGCGGGTTCACGGCGCTTGTGGGCGAGAGCGGGTGCGGGAAGTCGACGGTCACCGCCATTCTGACGGGCCGCGCGCGGGGCTACGACGGCTCCGTGACCGTCGGCGGCGCGCAGCTTCGCGACGCGGACGAGGCGGCGATGATGCGCAACGTCACGTATGTGGGCCACGCGTGTCATCTGTTCCGCGGCACCGTGCGGGACAATCTGCTGATGGGGGATCCGGAGGCAACGGATGGCGCGCTGTGGGAAGTTCTGGAGCGCGTGCGGCTGGCGGAGTTTTTGCGCGGGGAGAACGGTCTGGACACCGCGTTGACCGAGGGCGGCGCAAATTTCTCGGGCGGACAGCGGCAGCGGCTGGCGCTGGCGCGGGCGCTGCTGCACGACAGCCCATTTTACATTTTTGACGAGGCGACGTCAAACGTCGACGTCGAGAGCGAGGACGGCATCATGGAACAGGTGCGCGAGCTGGCGCGCACGCACACGGTGCTGCTCATCACGCACCGTCTGGCAAACGCGGCCGGGGCGGACAGCATCCTCGTGATGGACGGCGGGCGCGTGGCCGAGCAGGGCGCGCACGCGGCGCTTCTGGCGCGCGGCGGCGTGTACGCGGCGCTGTGGCGCAGCCAGCAGGCACTGGAGACATTGGGGAGAGGCGGTGAATCGGCATGAAAAAACAAAGCGGTTTCCGTGTGATGGCACGCCTGATCGTGCTTGTGCGCCCGCTGACAGGCTTTCTGTGCGCGGCGGTCGCGATGGGCCTCGCGGGGCATCTGTGCGCGGCGTTCATCACGGTGTTTGCCGGGTATGCCGTGCTGGGCGCGCTGGGACTCGGCGCGCCTGCGGGTACGGCGGCGCTGTTTACGTGCATGGGTCTGTTCGCGCTGGCGCGCGGCGTCCTGCGCTACGCCGAACAGGCGTGCAACCATTTCGTCGCGTTCAAGCTGCTGGCTCTGCTGCGCGACAAGGTGTTCGGCGCGCTGCGGCGGCTGTGCCCGGCGAAGCTCGAGGGGCGCGACCGGGGCGATTTGATCGCAGTCATCACGTCCGACATCGAACTGCTGGAGGTGTTTTACGCGCACACGATCTCGCCCGTGCTGATCGCCGCGCTGTTCTGCGGCGCGCTGTGCGCGTTTCTGGCTGCGTATCACCCTGCGGCGGCGCTGCTGGCGCTTGTGGCGTACGCAGCGGTGGGGATCGTCATCCCGCTCGCGGTGTCGAAGCTGTCGGGCGGCGCGGGCGCGCGCTTCCGCGCGAAGTCCGGGGCGCTGAGCGGTCTGATCCTCGACTGCCTGCGCGGGCTTCCGGAGACAATCCAGTACGCGGACGGCGCGCGGCGGCTCGCGCGCATCGACGCGGACACGGACGCACTGGCCGAAGACGAGGCGAGAATGAAGCGCATGACGGGATGGAATCAGGCGGTGACAAACGCGGTGATCCTCGCGTTCGACGCTTCGATGCTCGTTCTCTGCGCGTCGCTGTACGCGGCGGGCGCGGTCGGCTTCGACGGCGTTGTGATCCCGGTGCTGGCGCTGATGAGCTCGTTCGGACCGGTCGTGGCGCTGGCAAACCTCGGCAGCACCTTGCAGAACACGTTCGCCGCGGGCTACCGCGTGCTGGATCTTTTGGACGAGGAGCCCGTCGTGCGCGAGGTGCGCGGCGCGGCGCGCTGCGCGTTTTCCGGCGCGGCGGCGGAGGGCGGCGGG
>CALXIU010000005.1 GCA_944388415.1 uncultured Ruthenibacterium sp.
ACGATGGGAAACTTCTAAAGAGCCCGTTTACGGGCGGCAAGTAACAATCTTTCGCGGCTGGCAGACCGTACCAACGCGACGTGACGCGTGCGCTAGTATTCCAGGGTTTTACCCGTCAGTGAAAAACCCCCGGCATCGCCGGGGGATATTTATTCAGGCTTTGAGGAGGCAAACATCATGCGCATCGCGCCGCCCGCGCTCCCGGCGGACCCGGAGACGCAGATCCCGCTCGGCGAGGCCGCGGCGCTGACGCTCGGCGCGGAGGCCCCGCTCGAGGGCTTTTTCTTTGACGGCGGCTCGCTGGCGGGCGCTCAGTACCCGCGCGCCGAGGCGCGCGGCTGCGTGCTGCGCGGCTGCCGCCTCACGGGCGCGCTCTTTGCAAAGGCGTATTTCGCGAGCGTCCGGTTCGAAAACTGCGAGCTGTCGGGCGTCAATTTCTCGGACGGCGGCTTCGCCCGGTGCGAGTTTGCCGGCTGCAAGCTCACGGGCGCGAACTTCGGCGGCGCGTCGCTGTCGGACGTCTCGTTCACGGACTGCGCCGCCGACGGCGCGGTGTTCTCGGAGTGCGGCTTCAAAAACGTGCGCTTCGAGCGCTGCCGCCTGCGCGAGGCGTCGCTGACCGAGCTGCGCGCGAAAAAGGGCGCGTTCGAAGTTTCCGGCTGCGACCTCGCGCGCGCCGTGCTGTTCCGCACGCCGCTCGCTGGGCTCGACCTCACAACGTGCATCATCGAGGGCGCGGCGCTCGAGGGGCCGGAGCTGCGCGGCGCCGTCGTCACGGCGCAGCAGGCGTGCGAGCTGGCAAGGCTGCTCGGCGTCATCATCAAATAGCGGAGGATCTGTATGAAACAATATCTCGAAGCGGGCCAGTTCGTCACCACGCACGGCGTTCTGGGCGAGCTCAAGCTGTATCCGTGGTGCGACGGGCCGGAGTTCATCGCGGCGCTGCCGCGCCTGTTCTTCACCGCCGACGGGCGGGGCGAGCGCCGGATCGAATCCGTGCGCGCGCACAAGGGCATGTGCCTTGTGAAGCTCGAGGGCGTCGACGGCATGGACGCGGCGCGCGCGTACGTCGGCCGCACCGTATATTTCGACCGCGGCGACGCCGCGCTCGGCGAGGGGCGGTATTTCGTTCAGGACATCATCGGCTGCGAGGTGCGTGACGCCGCGACCGGCCGCGTCTACGGCACGGTGAAGGACGTGACGCACCCCGCCGCGTGCGACGTGTACACCGTCGCCACGCCGTCCGGCGACGTGCTGTTCCCGGCCGTGGCCGAGTTCCTGGACGAGCTGAACCCCGCGGAGGGCTTCGTCACCGTGCGGCCCATCCCCGGCATGTTCGACGGAACGGAGGAAAACGGCGATGCGGATTGACATTGCGACGCTCTTTCCCGAGGTCTGCGAGGCCTTCCTGGGCGAGAGCATCATCGGCCGCGCGCAGCGCAACGGATACATCGAGCTGCACGCGCACCAGATCCGCGACTACACGACGAACCGCCAGAAGCAGGTGGACGACTATCCCTACGGCGGCGGGCAGGGCATGGTGATGCAGGCGCAGCCCATCTATGACTGCTGCCTTGACATCCTGCGGCAGGTCGAGGAGGCGGGCCGTCCGCGCCCGCACGTTGTATTCATGACGGCGTGCGGCGCGACGCTCACGCAGGACAAGTGCCGTGAGCTGGCTGCGTACGACGGCCTGCTGCTCGTGTGCGGCCACTACGAGGGCATCGACGAGCGCGTCATCGAGGCGCTGGCCGACGAGGAGATCTCCATCGGCGACTACGTGCTCACCGGCGGCGAGCTGGCGGCGATGGTCGTCGCGGACAGCGTGTTCCGCCTCCAGCCCGGCGTGCTCTCGTGCCCCGAGGGCTACGAGGACGAGAGCTATTACTCCGGCCTTTTGGAGTACCCGCAGTACAGCCGCCCCGAGGAGTGGAACGGCCGCCGCGTGCCGGAGGTGCTTCTCTCCGGCCACCACGCGAAGATCGCCGCGTGGCGCCACGAGCAGTCGCTGGAGCGCACAAAGGCGCGCCGCCCCGACCTGTACCAAAAATACATCGAAAACGGCGGAAAGTGACTGCCCCGCGCGCATCTCGGCAATAATGCAAGACGATGTTGAAAACTTACTGGTAATACTGCACAAGATTTTCGGAGACGAGGCCGTTTCGAATTAACGAATTGTGAGAAAATGCGTTTTGAATCGCCAAATTTGTTGACCGTTTGTGCCGTTTGAGATAATATAATCATAAAGGCATGACACTTATCTTTTTCTGCAAGGAGCGAATCAGACATGTTTGTGAAAGAAGTTACCGTTGAGAATCAGGTTGGCCTGCATGCGCGTCCCGCGACCTTCTTCATCCAGAAGGCGAACGAGTTCAAGTCTTCCATCTGGGTCGAGAAAGAGGAGCGCCGTGTCAACGCCAAGAGTCTGCTGGGCGTGCTCTCGCTGGGCATCGTGGGCGGCACCACCATCCGCATCATCGCCGACGGCGCTGACGAACAGGCCGCGGTCGAAGGTCTGATCAAACTCGTCAACTCCGGCTTCAGCGAATAAGAAGAGCAAATGTATGCAAAAGCGCTGTCCTGCCTGCGTGCGGACGGCGCTTTTCGTTTTCCGCGAAAAAAACCGAAGGGTGGGATTTTGGCATGACAACGCTCGAACTGTGGGAGAAGGCAAAGCTCCTGCCGCTTCTGCCGGGCGTCTACATCATTCGCGACAAAGCGGGCGAGGTCATCTACGTCGGCAAGGCCAAGCGGTTGCGCACGCGCGTGTCGCAGTACTTCCGGCCCGGCGTCCCGCACGACGCGAAGGTCACGAAGATGATCGCCCACGCGTTCGAGTTCGACGTCATCGTCACGCAGAGCGAGTTCGAGGCGCTTGTGCTCGAGTGCAGCCAGATCAAGCAGCACCAGCCGAAGTACAACATCCTTCTGAAGGACGACAAGGGCTACAGCTACGTCCGTGTCACGCGCGAGGAGTGGCCGCGCCTGTCGGCCGTGCTGCAAAAGGAGGACGACGGCGCCGAGTACATCGGCCCGTACACGTCCAGCTTCGCCGTGCGCGAGATGGTCGAGACGGCGATGGACGTGTTCCGCCTGCCGCGCTGCAACCGCCGCTTCCCGCAGGACATCGGCAAGGGGCGTCCGTGCCTCAACGCGCACATCGGCAAGTGCATGGCCGTGTGTTCCGGGAAGATCAAAAACGAGGACTACCGCGACGCCGTCGCCTCCGCCGTCCACCTCATCCGCCGCGGGCAGGGCGACATCGTCGCCATGCTGCGCGAGAAGATGGAATCGGCCGCCGAAAACCTCGAGTTCGAGCGCGCGGCGCTCATCCGCGACCAGATCGCCGCCATCGAGAAGGTGCGCCGCGGCCAGAAGGTCGTGCGCAGCAACATCGACGAGCAGGACGTCGTCGCGTTCGCGGGCCTCGGCGCTTCGTCGTGCGCGGCCATTTTGCGCTTCCGCGACGGACGTCTCGTCGACAAGCGGGAATTTGTGTTCCGCGACACGCAGGACCTCGCCGCGCTGCGCGAGGAATTTCTGCCGCGCTACTACCTCGCCGACGGCGAGGAGATCCCCCGCACCGTCGCCGTGGACGAGCTGCCCGAGGACGCCGAAGAGCTCGAGCGCCTGCTGACCGAGACGAAGGGCGTCAAGGTGCGGCTGTGGAAGCCGCAGCGCGGCGACAACGAAAAGCTCGTCGAGATGGCCCAGACGAACGCCCTCGAGCGCCTCGCGCGCGACGCGGGCAAAAAGACGCGCGCCGAGCGCCTGCTCGACGAGACGGCCCACCTGCTGGGCCTTCCGGCCGCGCCGCGCGTCATCGAGAGCTACGACATCTCGAACTGGGGCGACGGCACGAGCGTCGCGGGCATGGTCGTGTTCGAGGACGGCAAGCCGAAGAAGGCGGGCTACCGCCGGTTCAGGATGCAGACGGTGTATGTGAACGACGACTACGCCTCGATGGCCGAGACGATGCGCCGCCGCGCCGCCGAGTACGAAAACGGCGGCAAGGGGCAGTTCGGCGTGCTGCCGGACCTCATCCTCATCGACGGCGGCGCGGGCCAGCGCTCGGCCGCGATGAACGCGCTGCGCGGCACCGCGCTCGAGCGCGTGCCCGTGTTCGGCATGGTCAAGGACGACAAGCACCGCACGCGCGGCCTCATCGGAGAGGACGGCGAGCTGACGCTCGCGATGCACCGCGGGCCGTTCACGTTCATCACCGAGATCCAGGACGAGACGCACCGCTGGGCCAACGACTACCGCAAGCGCCTGCAAAAGGGGCGCGCCTACGCGTCCACGCTGCAAAGCGTGCCGGGCGTCGGCCCCGCCACCGCCAAGGCGCTTCTGGCGCACTTCAAGACGGTCGGGGCCGTGAAGGCGGCCGGCGAGGACGAGCTTGCCGCAGTCAAGGGCGTCAGCCGGAAAGCCGCGAAGGCGCTGCGCGAGGCGTTCGGCACATCCGCGCTTGACAGCGGGGAGACAATCGGCGATAATAAAACTGTATACCCATCTGACGAAGGGAAAACGGTATGAGAGTGATTGCAGGAACGGCGCGCGGGACGCGCCTGCGCACGCTGGACGGGACGGACGTCACGCGCCCGACAGGCGAGCGCGTCAAGGAGGCCATGTTCAGCTCAGTGCAGACGATGCTCGCCGGCGCACGGGTGCTCGACCTCTTCGCGGGGTCGGGGCAGCTCGGCATCGAGGCGCTGTCGCGCGGGGCGTCGCTGTGCGTGTTCGTGGACGAAAACCGCGCCGCGGCCGCCGTTGTGCGCGCCAACTGCGAGGCGGCGGGCGTGCGGGACCGCGCGAAGGTCACAAATACGTCCGCGTCGGCATATCTTGCGTCATGCAGGCAGACGTTCGACCTCGTCCTGCTCGATCCCCCCTACCGGATGGGGACGGTGCAGCAGGTGCTGCCGCTCGTGGAGCGCGCCGTCGCGCCCGGCGGCACGGTGCTGGCCGAGACGGAGTACGGCTGCCCGCTGCCGGAAAATTGCGGCGCGCTGCGCCTCGTCAAGCAGTACAAATACGGAACGGTGGCGGTGGCCCGCTACGAAAAGGCCGCGCCGCTTCCGTGGGAAGAGGAGGGTTCCGAATGAGGATCGCCATCTGCCCCGGCAGCTTTGATCCTGTCACGAAGGGACATCTGAACATCATCGAGCGCAGCGCGAAGCTGTTCGACGTCGTCATCGCGCTGGTGCTGGTCAACCCGAACAAGCAGCCTGTGTTCACCGCGCCTGAGCGAACGGAATTTCTGCGCCGCGCGTGCGCGGACATCCCGAATGTGAAGGTCGATTCCTATCACGGCCTTCTGGCCGACTACGCGCGCAGCGTCGGCGCGTGCACCATCATCAAGGGCCTGCGCGCCGTCACGGATTTCGAGTATGAGTTCCAGCAGGCGCTGATCAACAAAAAGCTCAACGGCGAACTGGAGACCATGTTCGTCATCACCGATTCGAACTACATGTACTTGTCGTCGAGCATGGTGCGCCAGGTGGCGCAGTTCGGCGGCGATGTGACAGACTTTCTGCCCGAATGCATCTGCAAGGACATTGTGGCGCGCCTGCCGCGCTCGAAAACAACGGAAGGGGAATCAGTGCAATGAATATCGACGAATTGCTGGATCAAATGGATGAAGTTCTGGACGACGCGTTCAACGTGCCGTTCTCCGGCGGCAAGCGCGTCATCGACGTCGAGCGCGTGCGCGAGATCATCGACGACATCCGCCTGAATATGCCCACGGAGATCCGTCAGGCGAAGGCCATCGTCGCCGACCGCGCCGACATCGTCAAGACAGCCAAGAAGGAGGCGGAGGAGATCGTCAAGCGCGCCGAGGAGCGCGCTCGCGCGCTCGTCGCTCAGGAGGCTGTCGTCAAGGCCGCCCAGCAGCACGCAAACGAGATCAACGCCGCCGCGCAGTCCCACAGCCGCGAACTGCGCGCCAAGACGCTCGACTACTGCGAGGATGTGCTGCGCAAGACCGAGGAGCAGCTGGCCAAGAGCGCCGTCGAGGTCAAGACGCTGCGCACGTCCATGCGCCGCTCCGCCTCCGGCGCCGCGCGCGTCACGCCGCGCCCGCAGCATCCGCAGGAATAAGAAAAAGCACTTGACATTAACTTTTTAATGATATATAATATCGTTAAAGGAAGGAGATGAATCCCTCATGGAACGCCGCAACACCATTCAAAAGCAGCTTGTGCTTCAAGCGGTGGGCGAACTCGCGGATCATCCGACTGCCGAGGAGGTCTATGAGCTGATCGTGAGGGATCACCCCACCATCAGCAAAGCCACGGTGTACCGGAATCTGGCGAGCCTGTCCGAGGACGGCCTGCTGCGCCACATCAAAATGCCCGGCGGTGCCGACCGGTTTGACCACCAGACGTTCGGCCACAACCACATCGAGTGCACCGTCTGCGGCCGCGTCGAGGACGTCCGGCTGTCGGATGCGGCCGCGCTCGACGCACAGGCCGCGCGGGAGACCGGTTTTACCGCCGTGGGGCACGACATTGTGTTTCGGGGCGTCTGCCCCGGATGCGCCAACAAGCGCCACTGATCAATACCAGAAAGGGAGTATGATGCAATGGAACTGAAGGGTTCGAAAACCGAGCAAAATCTGATGACCGCGTTCGCCGGCGAGAGCCAGGCGCGCAACAAGTACACGTATTACGCCTCCAAGGCGAAGAAGGAAGGCTACAACCAGATCGCGGCCCTGTTCGAGGAGACGGCCAACAATGAGAAGGAGCACGCGAAGATCTGGTTCAAGCTACTGCACGACGGCCAGATCGCCGACACGCTGACGAACCTTGCCGACGCCGCCGCGGGCGAGAACTACGAGTGGACCGACATGTACGCGGGCTTTGCCAAGACCGCCGAGGAGGAGGGCTTTGAGAAGATCGCCCAGCTCTTCAAAATGGTCGGCGACATCGAGCGCGAGCACGAGGCGCGCTATCTGGCGCTGTCCGAGTCCATCAAGAACGGCGCCGTCTTCGCGCGCGAGACCGAGCAGGTGTGGGTCTGCTCCAACTGCGGCCACATCCACATCGGCACGCACGCGCCCGAAAAGTGCCCCGTCTGCGACCACCCGCAGGGCTACTTCATCCTGCAGGCCAAAAACTACTGAGTTTTCTCTCAGAGCCGCTGAGCGATCAGCGGCTCTTTTCATTGCCCTGTTTTTGGCACAGCAAAACTGGTATAATAAAAACCATCACAAAAGGGGAGGTGTCCGGCCGATGCTGGAATGGGTCCTCGGATTGTCCGGGACGGGCAAGACGACGCGGCTGCTCGAGCGCATCCGCGCGCGCAGCGAGGCGGGGCGGGAGAGCCTGCTGCTCGTGCCCGAGCAGTTCTCATCGTCAGCGGAGACGATGGTCTACACCGCGCTGGGGGACGCGCTCTCGTCGCGCGTGCGCGTACAGAGCTTCACAAGCCTCGCGGAGGATCTGCTGAAAACCTTCGGCGGCGCGGCCGTCAAGACGCTCACGGACGCCGGGCGCGTCGTGCTCGTGCGCCGCGCCGCCGAGCAGGTGCAGGACGAATTGACGGTCTACCGCCGCCACCGGCGCTCCGTCGGCTTCTGCTCGATGGCCGCCGACGCCATTCAGGAGCTGAAGACGGCCGGGGCCGCGCCCGAGGCGCTGTTCGAGGCCGCCGCGCGGCAAGGCGACGCGGGCGGGCGGCTGCGCGAGCTGGCGCTCGTCTACGCCGCGTATGAGGCGCTCCTCGAAAAGACGGCGCTCGACCCCGCCGACCGCGTCAACGCCGCGGCGCAGCGCCTCGCAAAGCACCCGGAGCACTTCGCGCACACGCACGTGTTCATCGACAATTTCGACGGCTTCACCGCGCCGCAGTACGCGATGCTCGCGCAGCTCGTGCGCGCGGAGGGGTGCACCGTCGCGCTT
>CALXIU010000006.1 GCA_944388415.1 uncultured Ruthenibacterium sp.
GATACGTCTCGCCGATGCCCTGCATGAACTCCGCGCACAGCTGCGCCGCTTCGTCGACCGCGCATGTGCGCTGGAGCACCATTTTGCCCACCGAACCGAGAAGTCGCAGGACCTCCTTGTCGCGCGACAATCCGACCTGCTGCAAGAGCTGTTCTGCCGTCACGCTGCACCGGCCCTCCGGGACGGTCTCGTCGTATTCCATGTTGTGTCCGGCAAAGAAGGCGTATTTCCACGCGTTCAGGCTCTGGCAATAGCCTTTGTTCAGCGATTCCAGCCCCTGAAGCGGCCGGCTCCAGCCAACGAGCAGTTCACATTTCTCCCGATTGTGTGTGTCCTCACTGAAATCGATCAGAAAATGCATCCTGCCCTCGCCGCGGACGCAGATGCCATCCGATTCGTCCTGCCGCTTTGCGCCGCAGACGACGCGGTATGTCCGGTCTGGAAAATTCTCACGCGTCATCGCGAGAAGCTTCTGATATTCGCCCTCCTCACGAAGCGGATTGAGCATCAGATATTGAAGCGTCATGCGCTGTTGCTCGACCCGTTTGCCTGCGCAAAACGCATCCTCATCAAGAAGCGCCTGAATTTTGTTCATTGCGCGGTAGAAATCCTCGCGCTGGACGGGTTTGAGCAGATAATCATGAGCGCCCGCCCGAAGCATCGTGACTGCATAGACAAAATCGTCATAACCGCTGACAACGAGAACACGCGGGGCATGATCCATTTTTTTCAGGCGCTGCATCAGTTCCATTCCGTCCATGCGCGGCATCCGCACGTCCGTGATCAGGAGATCGATCGTCTGGGTTGCAATGATCTCCAGCGCTTCTTCTCCGTTGCGGGCCTCGAGCACCTCGCCGACCGGCACACCGGAGCGCTCGACCAGAGCCTTGAGGCCCTTGCGAATCATTTTTTCATCTTCTGCAATCAGTACCTTGTCCATCCTTGCCCTCCTTGCTCAGATCCGGATGAATGGGCACCAAAATGCGGATCATTGTGCCCTGACCCTCCTCCGAAAACGCCTCCAGACCATACGCTTCCCCAAATGTCATCTGGATGCGTTCCTGTACGTTCTTCAGCCCGATCCCGTTTCCGGATTTCGAGCGCGTTTCTTCCTCGCCGGAGATCTGACGGCGCAAATGGAGCAATTGCTCTCCGTTCAGACCTGCGCCGTCGTCGATCACTTCGATCCGGCAGCATCCGTCGAGCGCCTGCGCGCGGATCGTGATCAGGCAGTCCTCCTCCTTCTGCGTCGCTCCGTGGACCACCGCATTTTCCACGATCGGCTGAAGGCTGATCTTGGGGATCTCCTGATTGATGAGTTCGTCCGGAATTTCAATTTGAAGCGTCGTCACCCAATCGTAGCGCAGATTCATGAGCGCAACGTAGTTTTTTACATAGTCGATCTCCTGCCAGAGCGCCACTGTGCGCCGGCTCCATTTCATGCCGTAGCGCAAAAGCTGCCCAAGGTTTGTGACGGCGTCCGCGATCTCATATTCCTCGTCGATCTCTGCCATCATTTTGATGGCCTCAAGCACATTGTAGATAAAATGCGCGTTGATCTGATTTTGCAGAGCATGGATCTCTGTATTTTTGATGAGCACTTCACGCTGCACCTGCTCATGCAGGAGCGTTCGAATGCTGTCGAGAAGGCCGTTGACATGACGCGTAAACTGACCGATCTCGTCATCGGATTCCACCGGGATCACAATATCCAGATTTCCCTGCGCAAAGCTGCTGACGCCCTCGAGCGCCTTGTAGAGCTGTCGAAGCATGCTTTTGACAATGGCGTTGATCCCGGCAAACAGCGCGATGAGCACCGCTGCAAGAGCGCTCCAAAGCAAGATCATCAGACGCAAGGTGCTGTGATACAGCTCACTCAGGCTGTCGGCCTGCACATAGGTGACACCCATCTGTTCGAGCCGGATCGAAGACAACAGGTATGGTACCCCGTCAAATCGGATCTCCTGGATCAATGCCTCAGAACCGTCCGCCACACCGTATTCCTGTGCCACCGCAGCAAGGCTGTCAGAATCTGCATTCCCGTAGACGCCGCCGTCATCCGCGATCAGGCAGCGCGTGGATGAGTTCTCCTCGAGGAGCTCGGGAAACTGCTGATCCATTCTGACCGCGACCTCGATCACGCCTTGCAGCGCGCCGCCGTTTTCCCGGATCGGCTCGACCAGCCCCATGATGCGCGGCGACTGCGTATACGCGGAGAGTGTATCGGCGTAATCGAAATACCAGCCGCTCGGATCCGATTCAGCGTCAAACCATGCAAGCGACTTCATCCGTTCCGCTCCATAAAGGATCGGCACCATCTCGTCGATCCGATCCTTTACTGAATAGACACGGATCGCATACAAATACGGGTTGCTGATGACAATACGCTCCAGCGACGAAATATCGCTTCGATAAAATTCCAGCAGCTGCTGCGAAGGGATTTCTTCTCCGAGTCTCAGAGCCTCCAGATGCTCGATCAGGGTCGGCATATTCAAAAACACCTGCATCGACAGATTGCACAGCTCCGCTGTGTTCTCCGCATCCGCCTGCACGGCATACAGCGCCTGCGCCGCAGTCTGCCGCCGTTCTGTGATGGTCGTCGTCCGCCAGTTTTCAAGCAGCCAACTGAACAGCACAAGCAAAGGAAGCAGCACAAGTAAGCTGACCGCGACGGCCAGCTTGACAGATATTTTTGACCTCGCCCAGAATTTGGAAAGCATCGTGCGCCCTCCTCACAACATACCGAGCTTTTCCACGTTTTCCATCATCAGGCGATTTTTCTCTTCCATCACCTGTGAAAAGCCGAGCTGCTCCCTCTGCTCCACGAATTCCTCAAAAATGCGGTCAAACTCCTCATCCGACTCCGCCATCAGCAACTCCGGCAGCGTCTCGCCCCACAAGTGCTCGATTGTCGTATTGAGATTGAACTCCGGGGCGTCATATCCAATGGCGATGTTATACTGACTGACATATCGGGAATACTTTGTCGTCCAGTTCAGAAGAGGGTCTGCTGCTTCATCTGTCTCCCGTTTCCACTGACTCTGCATCACGGTGTCCTGAAGCATCCAGTAGGTGTTGTCGGCGCCCACCGTGGCAACGTATTGCGGGTAATCGTACAAATAAAGCTCCCGTGTTTCGTCCGTCAGAACCACTTTACCGTTTTCCCAGACGTAGTCGGTCCCCTCTACACCGAGGAGCGTCAGCTTCTGGCCCTCCTCGCTGACCATATAGTTCATCAACCGGATCGCCTTGGATGGGTCAGAGCACTCTTTTGTGATGAGCGTGACCGTCCAGCCGGTGATGCCGACGCTCGCGAGCACGGGATCGTCTCCGGCCTGGTTTTTCGGCCCGTCCACCGCAATGTAGATCTTGGCGGGATCGCTGGCCCAAAGCTCTCTTTGCTGCGTGATCATGTCGCTGGACTGGTACAGCATGCAGAAATACTGGCCGCGGGCGATCTTTTCCGACATCTGACTGCGCCGGTCAAGATACACGCTCCGGGAGAGATATCCCTCCTCATTGAGCTGGCGGAACACCTTGAGCCAGCGGAGATATTCCGGATCGCTGAAGCGGTCGTACAATTTGCCGTCCACCTCATAAGGAACGGCAAGATAATTCATCAGATATTCACCCAGTGAATAACAGCCTGTGTCCGTGAACTCATGAAGGCCGATGGGGATCAGCGGATAGCCGTCGACCTCCGGGAAGAGTTCCGCCGCACGGCGCACCGCGTCACAGAATCCCTCTGGCGTGGTCATGTCCGGGCTGCCGAGCGCCTCGTAAATGTCCTTGCGAACGAGGAAGGTCTGGTTGGATGAGATCCCGAGGCCAGTCTCGTAGTCCTCCGGCGCCACCGACGAGCCCGGATAGCAGTAGATGTTGCCGTCATCGTCCGTGTACCACGCGAGCTGTTCCGGACCGGCTGTCTCAAGAAATTCCGGGCAGTACTGTTCCGCGAGTTCGTTGAGCGCCCAGACGTATCCGCTGTCGATCAGCTGCTGCACCTGCGGCTCGCCCCACCAGAGCGTGATCATATCGGGGAGGTTGCCCTGAGAGATCAGCGCATCCAGCTTTTCCTTTTCGCTGCCCTGCGGGACAATGAACTCGACGTCCACCCCCGTGCGCTCTGTCAGAGTCTTTGTCACACGGTCGCCGCCCCACTGGCCGGCGAACCACGAAAAGTTGATATACCAGGATAGAGTTTCATCGGCTGTCTCGGCGGAAGACGAGACAGCCGGGCGGGGGGTACACCCCGCGCCCAGCGCCGTAACTGCCGCAAGAATGATACACAAAAGGGTCCGGATCTTTTTCATGACGAACTCCCCAGCTTTTCATAAAACAGCGTGGGCAGACCTTGAGACAAGGTCTGCCTGCTGTGCAAGATTTCTTTTCTCAGTATACCATATCAGAGCGCATTTGTGCAGGTTTCAGTGCCTTCAATCAGCCCTTGACACTGCCCGCGGAGATGCTGCTGATGATGTACTTCGAGCAGAAGCAGAACACCACGATGATCGGCACCACAGAGATCGCGATCGCGAGATACGTCGCACCAATGTTGGTGGAGATATCGCGCACGGAGTTGAGGCTGGAGATCATGATCGGCAGCGTGTACAGCTCCGGCTTATTGAGCAGAACGAGGGGGATCAGGTACGCATTCCAGCTTCCGATGAATGCGCCGATGGCCATTGTGGCGATGCCCGGCGACATGATGGGAAGAACGATGCGATGGAAGATGGTCAACTCGCTGGCGCCGTCGATGCGCGGAGCCTCCAGGACCGCCATCGGCAGGATCGAGAGGATGTACTGGCGCAGGAAGAAGACGGTGCCCGGGCTGGCGATGCACGGGATGATCAGCGGGATGTACGAGTTGATGAGTCCGAGGTTGTTGCACAGATCATAGAAGCCGAGCAGGCCGAGCTGCGCGGGGACCATCATGAACACGAGCATCACGATGAAGATCACGTTGCCGCCGCGGAATTTGTAGCACGCGAGGCCGTACGCCGTCATCGCGGAGAAGTACGACACAAGGACCGTGCTGCACACAGCGATCAGGGCGCTGTTGAGCATGCCGTGGAAGATGTCGAGGTTGTTTACGACAGCTTCCCAGTTGGACGCCAGGCTCGTACCGGGCAGCAGCGAGAAGCTCGTCATGATCTCGTTGCCGGAGCGCGTGGAGTTGACGATCATCAGCCAGAACGGGATGACGCAAAGCAGCGCGAGAAGGATCAGCGCAATGTAAAGAAGCCCTTTGATCACGCCGGTTTTCACTTTTGCAGAAGTGCTCATACGTGTCAATCCTCCTTCTTATTCATCAGCCGGAAGGCGATGAAGCTGCACACGGCGATGATAGCGAACAGAACGAACGCAATGGCCGCGGCGTAGCCCATCTGACGGTTGGTGAAGGCCATGTTGAACAAGTAGAAGACCGCCGTGTAGAGGGAACGGCCGGGCGTGCCCTTCGTGCCGGAGATCAGGTACGGGATATCGAACAACTGCAGACCGCCGATGAGGCTGGTGATCGCGACGTACATCATGATGGGGCGAAGAAGCGGCATCGTGATGCGGGCGAAGATCGTCCAGCGGCCGGCGCCGTCGATCGTGGCGGCCTCATAATAATCGTGGCTGATGCCCTGAACGCCGGCCATCAGCATGATGAAGCTGTTGCCGAACCACATCCACGCGCCGATGACGCCAACGACGGCCTGTGCGGTCCATCCCTCGCCGCCGAGCCAGTTGATCGGCTGGCTGATGATGTGCAGGGACAAAAGGATCTGGTTGACGCTGCCGTACTGCCAGTCGAGAAGCGTTTTGAACAGGAACGCCACGGACGTGCAGGCGATCAGGTTCGGGAGATAGAACATCGCACGGAAGATGCTCAGGCCCTTCATGCGATACTTGATGTCGTTGAACACGATCGTCAAAAGAAGCGCGAGGCCGAGCTGAAGCACAATGTTCAGGCCCCACATCTTCAGCGTGTTGACAAACGCATCCCAGAACAGCGGGTCGGTGATGGCGCGCGTGTAGTTGTCAAACATCACGAAATCCGAAGCACCGTAGCCCTTGTAATTGGTAAAGCTCATCGTCAGCGTGCGCACGACGGGATAGACGCTGAAAATGAGGAAAACGGCCACAAACGGAACACAGAACAGGGCGCCGTAATGGCCAAGGCTCTCTACGCAGCCGCTATTTCTGCGCTTTTTGGAAGTTAACACAGCAAACACCGCGCCTTTCATTTTAGGAAAGGGGGAAGCCGCAGGCTCGCCTCCGGCTTCCCCACTCTCCGTGTTGAATGTGATGATCAGGCCTCAGGCACTTTGATCTCGGGATAGACGGTCTGAACTTCCATGTAGAAGTCCTTGAGGGCCGTCTCGGTGTCCTTCTCGCCCTTCTGGCAGGCCTCGATCGCCTGGCCGAAGGCCGTGTCGATGGCGGTGTCATAGCGGGTGATCAGGCTGTAGTCAACGTTCTCGGCCTCTTCCATGAAGAAGGCGTACGTCTTCTGATTGCCAAAGGACTCGTTCTCGTAATCCTTGTTGGCCTCGAGGACGCTCTTCATCGAGACGATATCGCCGTCGGAGGCGTCGATCCACCACTCGGCGGTCTCTTCATTCAGCGTGCAGAACTCCACGAAGTCCATCGCGGCTTCCTTCTTCTCGCTGAACTCGTTGACGCCGATGAACGTGCCGCCGCCGAAGAAACTGCTGACGCCCTTGCAGACGCCGAACTTGCCCTTGTTGTCCTGCGCGTTGTCGCGGATGGTCAAAGCGCCCCAGCTGGGCATGACATACGAGAACACCTGCGTCGTGGGAGCGTCGGCGTCGACCTCGTCCAGCTCGCTCCAGCCGGCGTTGAACGGCAGGGGGCCGGCCATGGAAGCGTACCACGCAGCCGACCATTCGGGCGCAAACGCAACGTAGTTGTTCTGATACAGCTCAACGGCCGCGTCGAGGTAATCCAGACGGGTCTGGGTCATCTGCAGCTCGCCGTCCTTGACCCACGGGGCCTCGGAGTTCGCGAACCAGCGCAGAGCGCCCGTGTCGCCGAAGATGCTGTAGCCGGCCGCGTTCAGTTCCTCGGCCGTCTTGACGATCTCGTCATAGGAGGAGAACTTCTTCGCGATCTCGTCGGGATCATCGGTGCCGAAAACTTCGGTCGCCAGATCGCGGCGATAGATCACGCTGCCGGGAGTGACCTGATAGCTCAGCGCACGCAGCACGCCGTCTTCGTCCTTACCGGCCTCGTAAATGTAGTCGACCAGCTTCTCCTGCGCGGCGGCGTCGAACTCGCTCAGATCGGCGAAGAAACCGGCGTCGAAGAAGTCGGGCAGCATCTGCGGCTCGCCGACGATGACGTCGACCTCGCTGCTGCGGGAGCCAAGGGAGGTGTTGAGCTTCGTGGGATAGTCGGCCGGCGCGATGACCGTGACTTCCACGTTGACGCCCGTGGCCTCCTCATAGTGCTCGGCGAAGTCCTTCAGGTCCTCCGCGAGCGTCCAGACGACGATGGTGTTGTCGTCCGCACCGCCGCCGCTGCCGGTGCCGCCGCCACCGCCGCAGGCGGTGAGCGAAAGGCAGGTCGCGACGGCCAACAAAACCGCAATGAACTTTTTCATGTTTCGGAACCCCTTTCCAAAATTTTGATCAAACTCACTCCCCACGGCCGCAATGCGGCCATGAGGTTTGCTGTGACTTTATTGTAACGCTCTCACAATTGTGGAAAAATGGTGTTTTTTTTATTTGGGTGTCATTTTTTTAGTTTGCGTTCCAAAACAATTGGCTGCTTTATTGTGCAAAGTGCCGAACAGAGCGAACAAAAAACACACCGATCCGGTTTGGATCGGTGTGTTTTTTCGCGTTGGAGGATGCGCGGGCGAAATTCGCCTTAGGCAAACGTGATCTCGATGGCGCTGACAAGGCCGCCGCGAACAGCCTCAGCCGCCTCGCCCGCGAGCGCATCACCCTCCACAACGCGCGTCCCGCCGTCGCGCATGGTCAAAGTCCAGCGCGCGATCTTGTACTGTCCGGGGATGAGCTCGCTCTTGCCCGCGGCGTCATACGTCACGCGGACGCACCCAAGGAAGGTGCACTCCACACGCCCGTCCTCCGGCATGAGGTAATCGGGCACAAAAGGAGCAAAGCGGAGCGTCAGACCGTTTTCCCCGTCGGCAAACGGAGTTTGGCCGAAGAACAGGATCTGCCACATCTGCAGGAATTCCGCGGTGGAGCCGGAGAGTCTGGCAACAAAGCCGCGGCCGTGGTAGGCGGGGTTCGGATTGGCGGAGGAAGCAATGAAGGAGACATTCTCGAGCGGGCTGCGGCCATAGACGGCGGGGTCGAGAAACGGCACCGCCGCGCTGCGGAAGTCACGCGAGAACTCCTGATACAGGCCGCTCTTGAGCAGCTCGAGCAGGTATTTGTACTCCATATGGAGCCACACGGATTCGTTTTCAAGCCAGCCGGCGGTGAACGCGCGGGCGCGGCCCACCTCGAACGTGGCCTCGTCGAGCGAGGCGTTGACCTTGTACATGTGCAGCTTTGCATCGTACAGGCCGCTGGCGCGCACAGCCTCGGCGAGGGCGCGCTTTTTCTCCGTGGAGACGGGCAGCTTCAGCCAGCGCACCGGCCCCTCGAGGAAGAACGGCAGCGCCGTCGGCACAAGGCCGGTCGGCATCGGGCCGCCGGGTGTGTCGGCCACGCCGGTCGCCTCAAACGAGAAGTACGTCGGGCAGATCCCGCCGCCGATCTCGACGGCCTTTTCGATACCCTTCATCACGCGCGCTTCGAGCGCCTTGAGCGCCTCAAGGATGCGCTTGGCCGGGACCGCGATCTTCGCGCCGGAAACTCCGGCGGCTGTCGCCTCGCGATATGCCTCGCGAAGCTCGTTTGCGGCGTTCCAGCGGGCAAAATCGTCTTCCTCGGCCGCGAACAGTTCGCCAGTGGAAAGCAACAGCTTTGCCATTTCCTCAAAGAGCGCGATGTCTTCATCGCGGCCTTCGAGCGCGTCGATCACAAAGCGAAGCATCCGCGCGAGCTCGCAGCTCTCGGCCATCGACGAGCCAAGCAGACCGGGCAGGCCGTTCAGCGCGTCGTACCAGCCGGGCTTTCCGCCCTCCATCTCGACGCCCATACCGGCCGCGTCGAGCGTGGACGATTTCACGGCACAGAGAAGAAGCAATTTTTCCATCAGTGTGCTCAGCGCAACGTCGCCGTTGTGCGTGAGCATCCACTTGCCGTTCGGATTCTGGCGGCGCTTCTCGTCGAGCGCATGATACTGGCGCAGACCGGCGGGGGTTTTCTCGTAGCGCTTCGCGCGCGGATTGACCATCGCGCACGAGGCATACCAGCGGTAGGGCGCGCCGCCGAAGAGAAGCTCTTCCTTCTTCTCGGGGAACACGGAGAGGTAGCTCTCGATCAGGTCGAGGTTGTACGTCCAGTGATCGCACCAGTAGCCCTCGCCGAAGTCGGCATTCGGCTCGCTGTGGGCGGCGCAGACGCAGCGGGCGGTCAGCACGTCGCGCGACGCGGCGTCCATCCCCCATTCCTCCGCGGCCATCGCGAGGCGACCCGGCGTGAAGTCATTCGTCAGCAGTGCGGCGGCCTCGGCGCGGAACGCCTCGGGAACGTCCTGCGCGGCAGCCGCGGCGGCCTCCGCGTCCATGCGGAACGTCACGGGCTTGATGACGAGCGGGTTGCAGCCGTCGCTCTGGATCAGTTCATAGAATGTGCGGATGCCGGAGTCGCCGACGCCGGGGTGGAACAGCACGTCGCTGCGGCGGTTCTGGTTGACGTCGCGGAAGTTGCCGTTGCCCTGCGCATAGTACTCGCGCCCGGTGGAGAAATAGTTGTACTCGCGCTCGGGGTCGCCGTGCTTGCGGGAGTACAGATAGAACGGCACGGATTTGCCGCCGTCCGTGAAGAACATCGGCTCGCCGCCGCGCAGAAGGTTGTCGATGTACGTCTGCTTGCAGTAGCCGTCGAACACGGGGTCAGCCGTGCGCGTCTCGATGGACGACGCGAGGCTCGCCGTCAGCGCCAGCGCCTCCGCGTGCTTCTCCTCGAACCACGCCGGGCCGGTGACCTTCACGCGCAGCGCGGCAAGGCGGGTCTTGTCCTCCGCCTGACCGTACAGCGAGAAGATGCGCAGCGCCTCACCCGGGGCGAGCGTGCGCGCGCAGGGCGCGAAGCAGCATGGGAACAGATTCTGCGCCACCTGCGGCATGGCGCACAGCCGGCTGAGCGGCATCGCGATGAAGTTGTCCGGCGTGCCAAGGCCGGTGTTCTCACCGAACACGAGCTCCGGCTGCACGAGCGGCGGCAGCAGCGCGCCGCTCTCGTCCATTGAGATGCAGAAATTGACGCCGTGCACCTCGGTGACGCACGCGCTGTCCTCCATCGAGGCGCGCACGCGGAAGCTGGTGCAGCCCGTCTCGGCGTCCTCGGCCTGCATCCACGCCTTTGCCAGCTGCGGCATGTTTTTCAGCGTGTCCTGATTGACGCCGTAGCTCACGACGGCGGGCATACCGTCCAGAAGCTCAATCTCGACCGGATCGCTGCCGCGGTTCTCGACGGTCAGCACGCGGGCCAGAGCGCCGACGCGCTCGCTGGGCAGACCGAAATAGTCCGCCGACGCCGCGAGGCCGTCCGCTTCCCAGCGGATCTCCATCTCGCCGGAGCCGATGTACATGTCCGTCTTTCCGGTGAACAGCTCGCGGTACGCGCCGTTTGCCTTGCAGAACGTGCGGAAACCCGTGCGTTCATTGTTCTGATACGCCGTGTGCGCGGCGGAAAACTCCATGATGGCATGATCTTTGTCGGACACGCCGAAGCTGCACACGCCCTGGCCGCGGTTGTTGTAATAGACCCACGCGGGGATGCCGTGCGGCCCGGCGATGCCGGGCAGGAAGCTGGAGAACGTCGGCTTGCGCTGATAGTCCTCGATGACGTAACGGCCTTGTTTGTCAAACATGGTCCTGACCTCCCAATCTCAAATTCAGATCACTTTTCGCTCAGAATCAAATGCACCTGAAGCTCGCTCTCTCCTTCGAGCTCCGCGCGCGGAATGCGGAAGCGGTCGTCCCCGCACGGGAAGCGCTTCGCGCCGAGCTGCACGGATTCGATAACGTACTCGCCCCAGTCCAGCTTCTTCGGATTTTCCACGACCACGCGCAGCGGTTTGCCGGCAAAGCGGCACTCGATGGACGCAACGCCGCGCTCATCGAACTGCTCGCCCGTCAGCATGGGATTGAGCAGCAGATCGCCCGCTTCGCCGCGGACGCCGAACACACGAGTCTGCATCGTCAGCATGAACCAGCTGCCCGCACCGGTCAGATACGGGTACATACCGCGGCCGCTGAGATCAAAATACTCCGGCACACCGGGCAGCAGACGGCTGTGGCGGAAATCGGTGCTCTGGACATACAGCTGCGACAGCGCCTTCCAGCCCTCGCGCGCAAAGCCGCGCAGATACAGCGCGTACGCGTACATCACAGCCATGTGGCAGAACACTGCGCCGTTTTCCTTCGTGCCGTAGGCAAAACCGAACATGCGGCCCATGTCCATTTTGACCTCGTGGAAGTCGGTGTTCAGGAAATAGCCGCCGCGGTTGGGATCGAAGAGGTACCAGTCGGCCGCGCGGATCATCTCCTGCGCCTGCTCGTCGGTGGCGGTGCTCGACATCAGCGCAAACACCTGGCCGGTGAGCATCATGCGGACCGCGCCGTCGAAAACGCCTTCGACCTGACGGCCGTTGTCATCGTAATAGCTGTTGAACCAGTGCTGGTTCGTGCCGTCGCCCACCCATTCGCACTTGCGGATGTGGGAGCGCAGCCAGCACGCGATGCCCTTGAGAAGCTCAGAGGCCTCCTGGGCGGGAAGTTCGGCCTTCTCTGTCTCGGCGCACGCGCGGCGGCAATACGCCTTCAGCGCCTCGACACGGAGCGCCGGATCCTCGTATGCCTCGCGCGGCGTGCGCAGGAGATCGACGAGCGGCGCGGAAAGCGACAAAACAGCGTCGTCCATCCGCTCAGTCAGATCGGCCAGCGTCTCGAAGTTGCCCGCGTACGCTGCGGTGAACGCAACGCTCTCGCCTCGGCGGGCGGCCATGTCAAGGCCGTCGTTCCAATCCGCGCCGCGCAGCCGGATGTGGCCGTGCTCGCCCGCGTCAAAGAACGCCGTGACGTTCTGGACAAGAAGGTGCTCAAGCACCGTGCCGCGGTGCCCGGCCTGCACGCAGCCCTCGCGCGGCCATTCGCCGCGGAACGCAAGCTCGTCAGAAAAATACGTCTGATCCTCAAGCAGGAAATCAAAATCGCCCGTCTCATTGAGGTAGAGTTCCGTCGTCACAAGCGGCCAGAAGCCGTGATCCATCCACACGCGGGGGATGTTATTGCGGTCGGCCTTGAACTCACCCGGACGGCTGCCGATGATCGTGGCGTTCGTGCCGTCGGTGCGAACGCCCGCGAAGTGGCACAGAAGGCTCTCGCGGATGGTGTCCGGCTCGGAGAGGATAAGCGCGAGGCTGTCCTGCCAGAGGTCGCGCCAGCCGCGGCCGCCGCGGCCGTAGTCGTGATGCGGAAGGAAGCTGCATCCGTAGATGCGGCGCAGAACGGGCTGGATGGCCACCCAGCGCATCCACGACGTGAACTCGCCGTCGCCGCACAGCATCAGCCCGCCGGCCTTCTTCTGCCAGAAATCCCGCGTCTCGTGCAGGGCGTTCTCGACAGCCGAGGGCGTCAGCCAGGGCGAAGGATCGTCATCGATCGTCATGACGATCTGGAAGCTCGTCGACTCGCCAGAGGCAAGCTCACGCGGAGCGAAGAACAGCGAAGCCGTCAGCTCGCCGCCCATCGCGCTCTCGCCGCACACGACGCGTCCGCCCGTCTCGTCCGGGCGCGTGACCGCATCCGGCCACAGCAGGCTGCCGCCGCCCTGGAAGTTCTCCGCAAGCGGGACGGAGTATGCGGGCGCGACGCCCTCGTCCTGCGCCGCCCATACGCGGTACGTCACTGTGCCGGGCTTGTGGCCGCGCTCGTCAAACGTCATCGTCGGTTTGACGTCAAGTCCGTACTCGCGCATCTCGGCGCGGTGCAACAAACTTGTGACATGGCGGTGGTCGCGAATGTTATCGGCCGAGCGGCCGTAAAAATTCATTGCAGCAGCGCCGGCGATCCGCATCGTCTCTGTGCTGTGGTTCGTGAGCTTCACCTGCATGATCTCGGCACGGCTCATTCCCGCGGGAACAAAGCTGAGGACCTGCGCCTCAAGACCGTCGGCACGGCACCGCTTGACAGACTGCCAGAGCAATCCGCCCTGCAGCGTACAGGTTTCTTCGCCCGCCAGCTGCGCGGCGCTCTGGCCCACAGCCGACCACGGCTGGGCGCCGTCTGTCAGCACCCAGAAATTGCGCACCGGGTCGCGGAGCGTGGATTCGCCCGCGGGAGGCAGCAAAAACGTGTTCTGGCTCGTCTTGCTGTCGCCGGAAAAAAGCGGCGTGACGCTGCTCATCATGCCGCCTTCGTTGACAAGCGGCATATAGGCGCCCGGCGCGCGCTGCGCGTCGCGGA
This sequence comes from uncultured Ruthenibacterium sp., assembly GCA_944388415.1. Lineage (GTDB taxonomy): Bacteria > Bacillota > Clostridia > Oscillospirales > Ruminococcaceae > Ruthenibacterium. Next base: position 13,562 of record CALXIU010000006.1, read on the forward strand.
GCACAAAGTCGCCCCACTGGTTGATGTAGCTCACTGCATTCATAGAGAACTCCCTTCCGCCGCGTCCGTGCACGGCCAATGAGTATGGACGGAGCCGGTGATTTTTGGGCGGAAACGCCCATTGCTGTTTTGATTATATCCCGGGGCTGCTCGCAAAAAAATGCTCATATTTTTAGAATGGTGTCATTATTTTAGTTTCGCCTCGGCACAAAAGACGGGCGGTCTGCGCGAAAGCGCAAGCCGCCCGAGAGCGGGATCACAGCACCTTTTTTGTTTTTCTCATTGCAGCGCTTTGCAGCACAAAGCGAAGAACAGCGCACGCCGCACGCTGAAGCTCGGCGCGCGTCAGGCCGTTTTCGCGGCGCAGCGATTCAAGCACGGAATCGTCGCGGTCCGACTTCTCCACACGCTTTGCGCCCGGCATCAGCACGTCCACCTGAGCGCGGACGCGGTACGCGCTGTCGGAGAGGTCCGGAAAATCCGGATCCTGAGACGGCTGCATCCACCAATCCGTCATGATTAGGCCGTCATAGCCCCACTCGCGGCGCAGGAGCGTCGCGCACAGGTCGTAATTGTAGTGCGACCACACGCCGTTGATCTGATTGTAGCTCGTCATGATGGTCTGCGGCTTCGCCTCGCGGACGCACAGCTCGAAGCCGCGCAGATAGATCTCGCGCAGCGCGCGCTCGGACACACGAGAATCGTTGCGCGAGCGGTTTGTCTCCTGATTGTTGCACGCAAGGTGCTTGGGGCACGCGGCGACGCCGTTTGCCTGAATGCCGCGCACCACCGCCGCGCCCATTTTGCCGGAGAGCAACGGGTCCTCGGAATAATATTCGAAGTTGCGTCCGCCCAGCGGGTCACGGTGGATGTTCATACCGGGCGCGAGCAGCAGGTCGCTGCCCTTCATGACCATCTCGCGTCCGGCTCCGGCGTACAGCAGCTCCACGAGCGCCGGATCCCACGTCGCGGCAAGCGTCGCGCCGACCGGGAGCAGCGACGTATACTGTTGCAGACGCACGCCCGACGGGCCGTCCGTCGTCGTGACCGGTGGCACGCCCCGCGCGCGCAGACTCTCCAGCGTCCCGCCGAACACGCCGGCGTTGCCCTTCGTTCCGAGCGGGCTGTCCATGACGATGTCGCCGCGGCTGAGCGCCTCGAGTTCTTCGTCCGTCAGCTGCGCGACGAACCGCTCCACCGTCGCGCAGCCCGCGGCGACGTCCGCAAAGCTCACTTCCCCACCCTGCGGCGCAGGCAGCGGCTGTGGCATGCGCGAGAGGATGCGGCTGCGCAGCGAGCGGACGGCGGCGGGCGTCTGCTCGAGTGCGGACGTCAGGCGCCCGTCGGCTTCTGCGCGGCACACCAGCCGGGGGAACGTCTTGTCGGCCGCGGGCGTGCAGATCTCCTCGCAGACGCGCGTGACGCGCAGCTCATCCAGCCGCACCGAGCCGCACGGCGCGGCCGCGCGCACATCCGCGCCGGCGTACAGAATATACTCGCCCGGCTCCAGAACGTAACAGGATCTGTGTCCCGTCGCGCCGGTGTCGTCATAGCTCGCAAGCGATGCAAGCGGGAAGCGCAGTTCCATCCGCTGCTTCTCGCCCGGCGCGAGCAGGCCGGTCTTGCCGAACGCCGCCAGCGAGCGTGCCGCTTTGCCGAGCGCCCCCTGCGGCGCGGCGCAATACAGCTGCACCACCTCTTTGCCCGAGGCGGCGCCGGTGTTTCTGACCGTCGCATGCACGGTCACATCCGCGCCGTCCCATTCCGCAGACGCGTCCTCCAGTGAGAATGTCGTATAGCTCAGACCGAAGCCAAACGGGAATCGCACCCTTTCAGGGGCAAATGTCTCGAAATAGCGGTAGCCGACAAAAATATCCTCTTCATAGACGTTTTCATCCCACCCGAGAAAATGCTTTGACGAGGGGTAGTCCTCATAGCGGCGAGCGATCGTATCCGTCAGCTTCCCGCACGGCGTCACGCGGCCTGTCAGCACATCGGCGAGCGCGTTGCCGCTCTCCATACCGCCCTGCCATGCGCAGACGACGGCATCGAGACCGGGCACGCCGTCCATCCATGAGAAGTCGATCACGCTGCCCGTGTTGACCACCACGACGGTGCGCTCAAACGCCGCGCCCGCCCGGCGCAGCAGTGACAACTCGGCGTCCGTCAGGAAATAGCTTCCCTGCTCGAGCGCGCAGTCCCGCGATTCTCCCGAGGCGCGTCCAAGGAACACGAGCGCCGTCTCACACCGCGCTGCGGCGCAGCAAATGTCGCCGTCCGAGAGTTCCATCTCCGGGAAGCTGCGGGGCCAGCTGCCCCACTCCGACTGTGTTCTGGGCTGCGCGGCGCACCACGATCCGTAGCGCGCGGCGAGCGCTTCGTCCACCAGAACGCCCGCAGCGCGCAGACCATCCAGATAGTTGACATAGTACGGAGCGTTGACGTCGCCGCCGGAACCATAGCCGACGAAGAACGTGTCGATCTGTGTGCGCCCGAGTACGGCGACCGGGCGGCCGCCCGTGAGCGGCAGCGCGCCGTTTTCGTTTTTCAGCATCACAATGCCCTCGGCCGCGGCCTGTCTGCAAAGGCCAGGGAGCGAGGGCTCCGTCGTCTTATCACCGTATACGGGTTGATTTGTCTTTTGCGCCAGCTCATCCGCCGGCTTGCCAAAGGGCGTCGTTTCCATGGCATTCTCCTCCTGTCGGTCCGCCCGCGCGGTGCGCGGTGCGCGTCGTTTATGACGTATTGTAGCGGCAACGCGTGCAATAGTCAATCCGTATTTTCACACGCTGCCGGGCGGACGGATTTATGCATCGGGCAAGGGTGCAAAAAAGCAGAGCCCTCCGAGTGGAAGGCTCTGCAGTTGATACAAGTGGGCCGCGTTTATTTGTCGCCGTGGCGCAGTTGCAGGTCGCTTTCCATCTGCGCAAGCGTCTTTTTATCGAGATTGTAGATCACCGCATACGAGACGACCTGGATCACCGCGCCGAACAAATACATCGCAGCAGTGAGATAGCGCATATTCAGCGCAATGTCCATCGGCTGGTTCTCACCGAGCAGGGCATTATATCCCAGCCACGTGGCGAGCACGATCCCGACGGACGGACCGACACCCTGAGCAAGCTTGCGGAAAAACGAGTGCATCGCGTACGTCGTACCCTCGTTGCGCTCGTGGAATTTCCACTCTTCGTAATCCATCGCGTCGGCCATCATCGCGTAGCTGACACACGTGCCGAAACCATTTCCGACAGCGGCAAGCGCCTGGCATCCGAGGAACACAAGCACACCGCCCGCATCGGGCGACATGGGAACGATCAGCATCAGACCGTAGGCGAGCACAGTGACAAAGCTGCCCACAGTGACAGCCTCTTTTTTGCCGAAACGCGTGACGATCTTTCCGATAAAGGGCAGGAAGAAGAACATGCCGAGGTACGGGATCATCGCGATCAGGCCGGAGAGGCGCGCCATGTTGAAATACGCCTGGAACGTGATCTGCGTGGCAGTCTGCGCGCCGTACATGCCGATGAATGTCGACACCGCGGCCAGCGTCGCGCCCACGGCGGGACGGTTGCGCAGGAAATTTGCCATCACGCGCAGAATATTGAATTTGGGAACATCCTCTTTGAGCGTGATGTTCGCGTCCGCACGGATCTCAGTATTGACGATCATGAAGCGGAAACACACAAAGCCGAGCACCCCCATGATGAGGGCGATGTAAAACAAGCGGCCGCCCAGCAACTTGCTGTTTTCATCATAGATCAACACAGGAACAAGAATACCAGTGATCACGCCCGCGACCATTGCTCCGACGGAGCGGAACGTGGACAGCTGCGCGCTGGACGGCGTCGTCGGTGATAAGCGGCAGCATGGAGCCGTAAGGCACGTTGGCAACTGTGTAGAAAGCGTCCCAGATCACGTATCCGACAACAAACAGTACGGCCTTCAGAAGCTGCGGAGCGGTGGGCCACGGAATGAAGCACAGGGCGCCTGCAATGGTGAGCCCGACAGAGCCCACGCTGATGTACACGAGGAATTTGTTGCGGCGGTACTGGCGCCGGTCGGCATCGACCATTGCGCCGATGAGCGGGTCGTTGATGGCATCCCACACCTGCACGAGCAGCAGCAGCCCCGCCATCAAAAGCTGGTCCAGCCCCATGTACTGCATCCAATAGATGGAAAGCGTTCCCTTGAGCGCAAAACTCATGTTGCAGCCGAAGTCGCCCGCACCGTAGGCGAGTTTGTCACGAAGGCCAAATTTGCGGTATCCCTTTTCATCCAGAACCGAAGTTTTCGCGGCCATATCGATCTCTCCTTCCGCCGCCCGGCTGCGCCAGGCAGATGATTCTATCATCATTATACCGCAGCAAACAGAGCGGCGGGAGGTCCAAAGCCGGGAATCTGTGACACACCATGATACTCTTTTGTCAAATTCTTTTTTACGCATCGCCAAACAGCCTTCATCCCTGTGCGGATATATGGTATAATCATTTTAAATTGTACCGCGCAAACGGGATGGGGAGGTCGTCATGTACAAGGTATGTAAAACGCAGCAGTCCGCGGAGCGGCAGAGGCACATTGTGCGTTGTTTGATGGAAATGCTCTGTGAAAAACAGTTTGACGATATCACCGTGCAGGCGCTTTGCCGGAGGGCTGAAGTTCCCCGTAAAACCTTTTATCGGTACTTTGACGACAAAGATGCTCTGATCAATGCAACAGCCGACTTCCTGATGATGGAATATGAGGAGTTCTCCGGGCCCTATCGCGCGGGCGAGCGCAGAACTTCTGAAAAGGATATGGAGAAATTTTTTTCCTTCTGGTATGCAAAGAGAGAACTGCTTGCCGCTTTGGAGCGAAGCGGTATCAGTCATCGGCTGATTTCCCGTTTCATTGAGATCAGCCTGGCGGAAAATCTCGGCAGACGTTTTATCGCACAACAGGATGACTCACCGGATATATTCCGCTCGATCTCATGTTTTTCCGTCAGCGGATTGTTCGCACTGATCTTTGACTGGCAGCGGCGCGGATGCGTGGAACCGCCTCGGGAAATGGCTGCTGCCGTCGTGAAGCTGTTCACGCAGCCGCTGTTTCAGCTCCTGGAATAAAATCCATAAAATATTTCTTGAAAACTTTGTGGGCAAGTGTCACACATCTGTTAGTCTGTCCCCTGTTGTGTTCTTTCGATGCATCGTATAATAAAACAGGAGTAAGTGAAATCGAAGTTTCAGCACCGTCCAGCAGTGATTTCGATTTTTTCGTCCCCCTCACCCGAACGGAGCCGCGCACCAGAACTTTCAGCGCGGCTCCGTTTTCCGTTTTTCCGCAGAAAAATTACGGCCGCCGGTCTTTTCACAGACCGGTGGCCGCAATGTACCTGATTGGATTTACTTGACGATCTCGCCCTCGCAGGGACCGCCGGCCGCGTTGCTCTCATCGGTGTCGATGTGCATAGCGGTGGCGAACTTGTCGCTGACGCGGATGACAACGTCGTCAAAAATGACCTTACGGCCATTGCCGCCGGTGGCGACCTTGACGATGTCCTTGTCGGCGACGCCCGCCTCGGCGGCGGACTCCGGCGTCATGTGGATGTGACGCTTCGCGGCGATGACGCCCTCGGTGATCGTGACTTCGCCCGCAGGGCCGACCAGCGTGCAGCCGACGGAGCCGGCAATGTCGCCGGACTCGCGCACCGGCGCGACAAGGCCGATGCTGCGCGCGTCGGTCAGGCTCAGCTCCACCTGCGTAGCGCTGCGGACCGGGCCGAGGATGGACACATTGGCAAGCTGCTTCTTCGGGCCGACGACCGTGACGCGCTCGTTGGAGGCGTACTGGCCGGGCTGAGACAGCATTTTCTTGACAGTCAACTCATAGCCCGCGCCAAACAGGGTCTCGAGGTCTTCCTTCGTGACATGGACGTGACGCGCGGACGTTTCAACTAAAATCTTCATTGGAATCTCCTCCTTCACCTATATTCTATCAATCTTGCTTTGAAATCGCAAGACAAAATGATATAATAATCCCATGATTTTTCAAAAAAGGATGAATCGACTATGGAATTTGAACAATTGCGCAGCGCATGCCTCTCGTGCGAAAAATGCGGGCTGTGCCGCACGCGCACAAACGTCGTGTTCGGCATGGGAAATCCGAAGGCGGAGGTGCTGTTCATCGGCGAAGCGCCCGGCCAGACGGAGGACGAAACCGGACTGCCGTTTGTCGGACGCTCGGGAAAGCTGCTGGACCAGTATCTGAAGGCCGTCCATCTCGACCGGGAGAAGAACATTTTCATCACGAACATCGTCAAGTGCCGCCCGCCGGAGAACCGTGACCCGCAGCCGGATGAATGGGATGCGTGCATGCCGTATCTGCGCGAGCAGTTCAAGCTGATGCGGCCGAAGATCGTCGTGTGCCTCGGGCGCATCGCCGCGCAGCGGCTCATCCGCCCGGACATCAGCGTGATGAAGGAGCACGGCCACTGGGAAGTGAAAAACGGCGTCTGGTTCATGGCGACGCTTCATCCGGCGGCGCTGCTGCGCAGTCCGGGCCAAAAGCCCGCCGCGTTCGAGGACTTCGTGGCTCTTCGGGAAAAGATTCATGAGGTCTGCGACCACACCTACGACAACTGAATATCGCCCATTTGATCGCCGCGCAAAAGGCAGCCGCCTTTGCGCGGCGATTTGTGTCAATCGGCGCGCGGCGGCATATAGTGGGAAAAAGGGGTGTGATCGGATGCTGGCGAAGGCTACGTCTTTTTTCCTCGGCGGCCTGTCGTGCGGGGGCTACCGCGGCTATTTCGACGAATTTGTGCGCGAATACAAAACGCCCGTGCTGATCGAAGGCGGCTTCTCCACCGGCGCGGGAAAACTTCTGCGCGCGGCGGCGCGGGAGTGGGAGCGGCAGGGGCTCGCGCCGCACAATATCCTCTGCTCGTCCGGTGGCGACCGTCTGGACGCGGTGGGCTGCGACGCACTCGGGCTGTGCTTTGTCAACGCGACGTCGCCCCACGCCCCGCGCGCGGAGCTGCCCTCCGCCGTGGAGCGCGTGCTGCCGCTCTATGACGCGTACGACGCCGCCGTGCTCGGCGAACAGAAGGAGACGCTCGCGGAGCTGCGCCGCTTCGGCGCGGACGCCGTCCGCCGCGCGGGACGCTATGTCACCGCCGCCGCGAGCTTGATGCGCGAGACGGAACAGGCCATTGCCGTCTGCACCGATCTTGACAAGGCAAGAGCCTTTGCAGGCGCGCTGTCGCGCCGATACCTCCCGATGGCCGGCGGGCCGGGCGCGCGCCGCATCCGTCTGTTGAGCGCCGTCACCGGGAACGGGCCGTGTTTTCTTTCCGATGCGTTGTGTCAAGCGGAAACGCTTGTCATCCTCGAGGACGAGTACGGCGCCGCGTCGGACTGCATTTTACATGTGCTGGCGGACGAGGCGCTTGCCAAAGGACACCGCGTCATCGCCTGTCCCTGCGCCGTCCGGCCCGGCCATCTCGACCATCTGCTGCTCCCGAAGCTGAGCTGCGCGTTCGTCACGGCGAACCGCTTTCACGAGGAGTACAGCGGCAACCCGCGCCGCATCCACTGCACGCGGTTTTCAGAGAAGAGCGGTATCCGCGCGCGCAAGACGCGCATCCGCTTCAACCGAAAAATGGCGCAGGAGCTTCTGAGCCAGGCGACCGACGCGCTGAGCGAGGCGGGCGCATATCAGGCCGCCGTGGATGACATTTACGCGCAGGCAGAGCTTTGTGACCGCATGGACGCGCTGTGCCGCCGGGCGGAAAATCTGGCGCGGGGCGAAACAGGGCTTTGAAAACCGGCGCGCGCGTGGTACACTGTACAGCAGAGACTGTGAGAGGAGGCGCGCGCGTTGGTGGTGGAACTTTCCGTCCGGGGACTGGTGGAATTCGTGCTGCGGTGCGGGAGCATCGACAGCCGCTTTGCCGGCTTTGACCGCGCCAACGAGGGCAGCCGCATCCACCGCAAGCTGCAGAAGGCCGCCGGGCCGAACTACCGCGCCGAGGTGCGCATGAAGGGCGTACGCGTCGTGGACGGGATCGAGTATCATCTCGACGGGCGCGCGGACGGCGTGATCGAAGAAGAAAACGGGTTTGTGATCGACGAGATCAAGACGACCGCCGCGCCCGCCGAGATGCTGACAGAGGATTTCAACCCGCTGCACTGGGCGCAGGCGAAGTGCTACGCGGCGTTTTTCTGCGCGGACAACGATTTGCGCGACATCACGGTGCAGATCACGTATGTGCAGGTGGACACGGAGGAGATCATCCGGCACCGGCGCGTGTTCTCGTCGCTGGAGCTTGAAAATTTCCTGACGCAGACGCTGCGGCTCTACACGCCGTGGGCCGTGTTCTCCGAGGAACGCAAGGCGCAGCGCGACGGGGACATCGCGGCGCTGCGCTTCCCCTATCCTTCCTACCGGGAAGGCCAGTACCGCTTTGCCGCCGCGGTGTACAAGACGATCTCGGCGCGCGGACGGCTGTTTGCCGCAGCGCCGACGGGCATCGGCAAGACGATCTCGACGCTGTTTCCCGCTGTGAAGGCGCTGGGCGAGGGACGCGGCGAGCGCATTTTTTATCTGACGGCCAAGACCGTGACGCGCACGGCGGCGGAAAAGGCCGTCGTCGATCTGCGCGGCGCGGGCGGGCCGCTGCGGCTGCGCGCCGTCACGCTGACGGCGAAGGATAAGATCTGCCCGCAGGCGGAGCGCATCTGCACGCCGGAGGCGTGCCCGCGCGCAAACGGTTATTTTGACCGTGTGAACGACGCGCTCTATCGCTTTCTGACGCAGAGCGAGCACTACACGCGCGAGGCAATCCTCTCGTTCTGCGAGGCGGAAAACCTGTGCCCATTTGAGTTCGCGCTGGACGTGTCGCTGTTCTGCGACGTCATCATCTGCGATTACAACTATCTGTTTGACCCCGTCGTCAGCCTCAAGCGCTTTTTTGCCGAGGAGGGCGGCGAGCACATCTTCCTCGTGGACGAGGCGCACAACCTCGTGGACCGTGCGCGGGACATGTACTCGGCCGCGCTGGACAAGAGCGCGTTCGTCGCGGCGAAGAAAATCGTGGGAAAGCAGCACAAAAAGCTCTCGGCCGCGCTGACAAAGGCCAATTCCCTGCTGCTGGAGCTGCGCAAGGAGCACGCGGCCGAGCGCAAAGTGCTGATCCCCGAGGGCCTGCCGGACCTGAACAAGCTGCTGTCGCGCGTCGAGGCGGCGGCGCAGGAATTTTTAGAGGAGCACCGCGAGGGCGAGGCGCACGACGAGATTTTGCAGCTCTTTTTTGACGTGCGGTTTTTCCTGCGCATCGCGGAGCTGTATGACGAGCACTTCACGACGGTGCTGACCGCGTCGGGCAGCGAACTGCATGTGCAGCTTCTGTGCCTCGACGCCGCGCCGTTCGTGGATGCTTCGCTCTCGCTTGGCCGCGCGGCCGTGCTGTTCAGCGCGACGCTGTTCCCGACCGAATACTTCCTGCGGACGCTCGGGTGCGAGGACAAGGCCAAGCGCATCTTTCTGACGAGCCCGTTCCCGCAGTCGAACCTCTGCCTGCTGGCGGCGGACGCCGTCAGCACGCGGTACGCCGACCGCATGCGCACGCTGGGAGAAGTGTGCGGAATGATCGCGGAGACCGT
>CALXIU010000007.1 GCA_944388415.1 uncultured Ruthenibacterium sp.
CGAGCGCGAGGCGCACGCCCATCGCCTGCAGGTCGGTCAGCGGCGCGATGCCGCTCGCGAGCTTCGTGTTCGACCCCGGGCAGCTCACGGCCCAGAGCCCGCGGTCGCGGAACACGGCCTTGTCCTCGTCGGACAGGTGGATGCAGTGGTATCCGCCGCCGCCGTAGTCGAACAGGCCGAGGCTGTCGAGGTACGCCGTCGGCGTCGTGCCGTGGCGCTCGATGCAGCCCGCCACCTCGCTCGCACTCTCGCTGTTGTGCGCGAACACGGGCGCTTTGTACTCGTGCGCGATGGCCGAGATCTCACGCAGCAGGCTCTCGCTGCACGTGTACTCGGCGTGGAAACCGAGGATGCAGCTGATGAGATCGCTCTTGTTGTAGTCCTCGTACATCTGCCGCAGCCCGTCGGGCGTGTTGTAGAAGTCGTGGATGCAGCCGCACAACACGGTGCGGAAGCCCATGTCGCGGCTCGCGGCGGCGTTCGCGTCCGCGAACATGTACATGTCGAAATTCGCGGTGATGCCCGCCGCGAGGTACTCGAGGATGGCCAGCTTTGCGAGGTGGTACACGTCGTCCGCCGTCAGCTTCGCCTCCATCGGGAACACCTGCTTGTTCAGCCAGTCGAGTAGCGGCAGATCGTCCGCGTAGCTGCGCAGGAACGTCATCGCCGAGTGTGTGTGCGCGTTCTTGAAGCCGGGCATCACAAGGTCGCCCGCGAGGTCGATCTCGCGGTCAAACGCGCCCGCGTCCTCGCGCGGCGCGCCGACGTACTCGATGCGGTCGTCCTTGACCCAAAGCTCCGCGCGCTCGGGCTGCGCGGGAGAACCCGTCAGCACAAGGCCGTTATAAAACCGGATCCTCATTGGAAAAAACCTCCTTTTCAAAGCGATGCGCCGATGGCGCGGATGCTCTCCGTGACAAGGCGCGTGAAGCGGCCGGCGACGCGCGCGGCCGTCTCGTTGACCTCCTCGCTTGTCAGCGGCGCGTTCGTCATGCCGCACGCGAGGTTTGAAATGCACGATACGCCCACGACGCGCTGCCCCATGTGGCGCGCCGCGACGGCCTCCACCGCCGTGCTCATGCCGACGGCGTCCGCGCCCAGCATCCGCAGCATCCGGACCTCGGCGGGGGATTCAAACTGCGGCCCCGTCAGCTGGCAGTACACGCCCTCCTTCAGCGGGATGGCGCACCGCGCCGCCGTGTCGCGGACGATGGCGGCGAGCGCCTCGTCGTACACGCGGCTCATGTCGGGAAAGCGCGGGCCGAGCGCGTCGGGGTTCGGCCCGATCAGCGGCGAGGGCACAAAGCACGTGATCTGGTCGCGGATCAGCATCAGGTCGCCCGGGGCCATCGTGTAGTTCGCGCCGCCTGCGGCGTTCGTCAGGAACAGCACCTTCGCGCCCATCCGGCCGAGAAGCCGCGCGGGCAGCACGACGTCCGTCATCGGATAGCCCTCATAGTAGTGGACGCGCCCCTGCATCACGGCCACCTTCACGCCGCCCGCCGTGCCCAGCACAAAGCGGCCCGCGTGGCCGGGCGCGGTCGAGACGGGGAAGCCGTCGATCTCCGCGTACGGGATCACCGTCTCCACGTCCACCTCCTTCGCGTAGTCGCCGAGGCCGCTGCCGAGAACCAGCGCCACCTCCGGCACAAAATCCGTCTTTTGACGCACTGCCGCGAGGCAGCGCTCCAGTTTTTCCATCGGCTGCATGTCTTTCTCCTTTGTCTTGTCCGCTGCGCGCGGATGTGGTACGATAATCGTGAAAGCGAGGGATTTGTATGAACGAAAAACAGCTCATCATCGCCAGCGGCAAAAAGCTGCTGCACGAGGGCTTCACCGTCGAGACGTGGGGCAACCTCAGCGTCCGCGGCGCGGACGGCCTCGTCTACATCACGCCCAGCGGCATGGATTATGACACCTGTACCGAGGACGACGTCGTCGTCATGACGCTCGACGGCGCCGTCGTCGACGGCCATCGCGTGCCGAGCATCGAGCACGGGCTGCACCGCGCCGTGTACGCCGCGCGGCCGGACGTGAACGCCATTGTCCACACGCACCCCATCTTTTCCACCGTCTTTTCCGCGATGGGGGAAAACATCCCGCTCCTCATCGACGAGGCCGCGCAGGCGCTCGGCGGCGAGGTGCGCACCGCGCCCTACGCGCTGCCCGGCACCGACGAGCTGGCGAAAAACTGCGCCGCGGCGCTGGGCGAAAAGGCGAACGCGTGCCTCTTGCAGAGCCACGGCGCGGTGTGCGTCGGGCGCGACATGAAAGCCGCGTTCAAAACCGCGCGCGTTCTGGAGATGACGGCGGAAATCTACTACCGCATCCGCGCGACGGGCGGAAAATTCATCCCCATCTCGCCGGAAAACATCGCCGCGATGCAGGACTTCGTCGCCCACCGCTACGGCCAGCGGTGATCATTTCGCGAAGTGCTCGGGGAACATCGCCTCGAAGCTCTCGCGGTACGGCGCGCGGCAGATGCCGCGCTCGGTCACGATGCCCGCGATCAGCTCGTGGTCCGTCACGTCGAACGCCGGGTTGAAGCACTCCACCTCCGGCAGCGCCATCGGCTTTTCATAGAACATCTCGCGGATCTCCGAGGGCTTGCGCTCCTCGATCTCGATGTCGTCGCCCGTCTCGCACGCAAAGTCGATCGTCGTCGACGGCCCCAGCACATAGAACGGGATGCCGTAGTATTTCGCGAGGATCGCGACGCCCGACGTGCCGATCTTGTTCGCCGCGTCGCCGTTCAGCGCCACGCGGTCGCACCCCACCATGCACGCCTGTACCTTGCCCTGCTTCATCACAAGGCTGGCCATGTTGTCGCAGATCAGCGTGCACGGCACGCCCGCCTTTTGCAGCTCGTAGCTCGTCAGCCGCGCGCCCTGCAACAGCGGCCGCGTCTCGTCGCAGTACACGTGCAGGTTCATGCCCTTTTCTTTGGCGAGATAAAACGGCCCCTGACCGGTGCCGTAGCGGCTCGTCGCCAGCGGCCCGGCGTTGCAGTGCGTCAGCACGCCGTCGCCGTCCTGGAGCTGGCTCAGCCCGTACTCCGAGATGCGGCGGCACATGTCGATGTCCTCGTCGCGGATCGCGACGGCCTCATCGCGCAGCGCTTTGCGCACGCCGTCGAGGCTCTCCGCCCTGTGCGCGAGAGCGGCGTCGTACATGCGCGTCACCATGCGGTGCAGGTTCACCGCCGTCGGGCGCGACGAGTCGAGATAGTCGCCCAGTTCGCGGAACTTCGCGAAGAACGCGTCGAAGTCCGGCGCGTCGATGCCGTTCGCGAGCACCGAGAGCGAGTACGCCGCGAAGATGCCGATGGCGGGCGCGCCGCGCACCTGCAACAGATAGATCGCGTCGTACATCTCCTTCGGAGTGGTCAGCGTCAGGTAGACCGTCTCGTTCGGCAGCTTTGTTTGGTCGATGATGACGACGGAATTTCCGTCGCCGAAGCGGATATTTTCCACATGTGTGACGTCCTGTAGCATGGCAGTTTCCTTTCCGCGGCCGTGCGCCGCGCACCTTTTTTCTCAGTATACCATACCCCCGCGCGCGATGCAATTTTTCCGCCCGGGTGGCGGCGCGCGCCGGAATGTGGTATGATAGAAAAAACAAAAAATACGTCCGCCCGCACGATTCCGGGCGAAGGAGGTCATTTTATGAGCAAAGTTGTCCCCATCATTGAAATTCCGTACGATTCCATCGCGCCGCGCGTCATCGTCTGCGGCGACCCCGCGCGCGCCGAGAAGATCGCCGCGCGCCTCGAAAATCCCACCGTCGTCGCGAAGACGCGCGAGTACTGGACGTTCAACGGCACCTACAAGGGCGTGCCCGTCACCGTGTCGTCGCACGGCGTCGGCGCGGCGGGCGCGCACGTCTCGTTCGAGGGTCTCATCCTCGCGGGCGCGAAGGTCATGATCCGCGTCGGCACGTGCGGCACGCTCCAGCCGGGGATGCCGCAGGGCGCGCTCATCATCGCCACGGCCGCGTGCCGTGAGGACGGCGTCACCCAGCAGCTCGTGCCGCAGTCGTACCCGGCCGTCGCCTCGCACGACGTCGTGCAGATCATGATCGACGAAGCCGCCAAGACCGACGCGTGGGTGCGCTCGGGCATCATCAGCACCGGCGGCATCTTCTACAAGGGCGTCATCCCCACGAACAACCGCGTCATGGCCGACGCCGGCTGTCTCGCGTTCGAGAACGAGGCCGCGATGCTGTTCGTCACGTGCTCGCTCAAGGGCGTCAAGGCGGGCTGCATCGTCGCGGCCGACGGTCCGTGCTTCGAATTTGTCGGTTCTGAGGAGTTCGACCACCACCCCGGCGCGATGGCGAAGGCCGTCGACGACGAGATCACGATCGCGCTCGAGAGCGTCATCCGCGTGGAGGTGGACGCATGAAGGCCGTCCTCGTCGGCGCGGGCTTCGCGGGCCGCGCCCACGCGGCGGCGCTGCGCGCGTGCGGCGTGGAGATCACCGCCGTCGTGACGGTGCGCGAGGAATCCGCCCGCGCGTTCGCAAAGGAGTGGAATATCCCGGCCTGGGGCACCGACACGTCCGTCGCCTTCGCGCCGGACGTCGACGCGGTGCACGTCTGCACGCCGCCCACGGCGCATGGGCCGTTCATCCGCGAACTGCTCGCGCACGGCAAGCACGTCGTGTGCGAAAAGCCGCTCAGCCTCGATGCCGAAGAGGCGCGCGAGCTGGCGCAGCTTGCCGAAGAGAGCAGCTGCCTCTGCGCGCTGTCGTTCAACGTGCGCCACCACATGGCGTGCCAGAGAGCGCGCGAACTGATGGCGTCCGGCACGTTCGGCCGTCCGCTGCTCATCCACGGCACCTACTTGCAGGAATTCCACGCGCTGCCCTCCCCGAAGGACTGGCGCTACAACGAAGCGGTGGCGGGCAAGATGCGCGCCGTCACCGAGATCGGCAGCCACTGGGTGGATCTTGCGCAGTACATCTCCGGCCTGCGCGTCGAGGCTGTCTCCGCGAGCTTCGGCCGCTTCTGGCCCGAGCGCTCTCTGAAAGACGGCATCATGTACCCGGCGGGTGAGCCGGGCGAGGCGATGCACGTCGTCTCCGAGGACGCCGCCGCCGTCACGCTGCGTTTTGAAAACGGCGTGCTCGGCAATGTGATGCTGTCGGAAGTATCGCCGGGGCGCGGCAACCACCTCTCGCTTGAGATTACGTGCGAGAACGGTGCGCTGTGGTGGAACGAGGAGGACAACAACCGCCTGTACACCGCCCGCAAGGGCGAGGGCGTGCACACCGAGGTATTCGCGTTCGGAAACGGTTTCGACGACACGTTCGCACTCCTGTTCAAGAACTTCTACGCCGCCGTCGCGGCCGGCGGCACGGACTGCCCGTCGTGGCCGACGTTCCGCGAGGGCGCGTCCGTCACGGCCGTGTGCCGCGCGATGGGCGAGAGCGACGCGAACGGCTCTGCCTGGACGCGCGTGGAAGGAGCGGACGCATGACAGCGAAAGAACTGATTGCCGCGCTCGGCCTTGAGCCGCTGCCCGGCGAGGGCGGCATGTCCGCGCAGACGTACCTGAGCCGCTATCAGATCGACGGCAAGGCGGCCGGAACGGCCATCTACTATCTGCTCACGGGCGAGGCGTTCTCGCACCTGCACCGCCTGACGGGGGATGAAATGTACCACTTCTACCTCGGCAGCCCCGTCGAGCTGACGGAGCTTTTGCCCTACGGCGCGGTGCGCACCACCGTGCTCGGGCAGGACATCGCGCATGGCCAGTGCGTGCAGCACCTCGTGCCCGCGGGCGTGTGGCAGGGTTCGCGCCTTCTTCCGGGCGGGGACTGGGCGCTGCTCGGCACGACGATGTGGCCGGGCTACACGCCGGAATGTTACGAACACGGCGACGCGGACGCGCTCACGGCGCAGTATCCGCAGGCCGCCGAAGCCATTGCCCGTCTCACGGGCGAGGCCAAATTTGAATGAGGGAGAAATTCTGATGTATTATGATCTGTCTGTCGGCGGGCTGACGCGCCATCTGCCGATCATGCCCGTCAGCGACAAGCTCGCCATCGCGAGCTTCGTCATTCTGGGCGACTGCGAACTCGTCACGGCCGTCGCGCCGCTGCTTGCGGAGAGACTGCGGGAGGTCGACTATCTCGTCACCGCCGAGGCGAAGGGCATTCCTCTCGTGCAGGAGATGTGCCGCGTCATGGGCATGCCGTACTACGTTGTGGCGCGCAAGAGCGTCAAGCCCTATATGAAAGACCCGCTCTCGAGCACCGTCGTGTCCATCACGACGCAGAAGCCCCAGACCTTGTGCCTTGACAGTGCCGACGCGCGTCTTTTGCGCGGAAAGCGCGTCGCCATCGTGGACGACGTCATCTCCACCGGAGAGAGCCTGCGCGCGATGGAGGAGCTGCTGAAAGCCTGCGGCGCGAACGTCGTTGCCCGCGCCGCCATCCTCGCCGAGGACAAGGCCGCCGACCGCGACGACATCGTGTTCCTCGAGCGCCTGCCGCTGTTCGATCCGAACACGGGCGACATCCTGTAAGCCTGAAATAAGACCGAAAAAAACCGCCTTCCGGGCCCTGGCAAGGCTCCGGGATTTTTTTATGTCTCTTTTCCGTACGGAAGCTCCGACTCAGAAGTTGCAAATATGTCAAAATATACAAAAGCTCCCCCGAAAATTTTATTTCGAAATGCCGCTTACCCCGTCAAATGACCACTTGGCCGCAACTTATTGTTCGCGTTTTCCGGACATGGTAAGTTGTAATTGCAGGATTCCGGGGAGGTGAACGGCATGAATCTCTTCACATCACAAAACATGGTTCGTGTGGTGATCTATGCCGTTTCCGAGCAGGATGCCCGGGCGCTCGAGCCCATGCTGCGGCA
>CALXIU010000008.1 GCA_944388415.1 uncultured Ruthenibacterium sp.
TGTCGACCTTCGCGTCGCCCGCCGCGATGACGAGCACCGTGCGGCCGTGCACGTCGAACGACAAGGTCTTCGCGATGTGCGCCTCCTCGCAGCCGAGCGCGGCGGCCGCGAGCGCCACGGTGGCGGACGAGACGGTGAACTCGATCACACGGTCCTCCATGCCGCGCGCGGCGAGATAGGCGCGGGCCTTTTCGATGGACATCTTCATTCCTCCTCACGCAACAAAGGCCCGCCGGAGCGGGCCTTTGTCCTGTTTACTGTTTGTCGGGCTCCTCGTCGTCGGAGGTATCCGGATCCTCGCCGAAATCGACCTCAAACTTCGTGCCACAGTTCGGGCAGGCGAGGTTCTCGTCGGTGAGCATCTCTTCGTCGACGCACACGACCTCGCCGCAGGCGGGGCAGGTGATCTCATAGAGGCCGTCCTCGTACTCCTCGGGCTCCTCGTCGTCGTCCTCGTCCTCGTCCTCGTCGTCGTCCCACAGGCAATCCTCAACGTCGGACAGGTCCTCGCTGATCGCGTCGACCTCGTCGTACAGGTCGCCGACTTCCTCATCCATCGACGTGACCTTCCTGGCCATCGCGTCCAGCGCCTCGACGACCGCGGCGAGCACCTTGCCCTCCTTCGTCGTCATGTCCAGCTCGAGGCCGTCGATCAAGCCCTTGATATAGGCAACTTTTTCATTGAGTTCCATCGCGGAATCCTCCTTGTGATACAGAAAGTGAGCGCGCGGACAGGGCGCATCGTCCCGCCCGCGCGCGGCTTTATGTCAGGTTCAGGCGCGCTCCATATACTCGCCGGTGCGGGTGTCGATGCGGATCATGTCGCCCTCGTTGATGAACAGGGGCACGCGGATTTCAGCGCCGGTCTCCAGCGTGGCGGGCTTGAGCGTGTTGGTGGCGGTGTTGCCCTTGAAGCCCGGGTCAGTCTTCGTGACCTCGAGCGTGACAAAGTTGGGCGCCTCGACGCCGAACACCTTGCCCTTGTAGGACAGGACCTTGCACACCTCGTTCTCCTTGACGAACTTGAACGCGTCGCCCAGCTCGGACTCATTGAGGGGGATCTGCTCGTACGTCTCGTTGTCCATGAAGTAGTACAGGCCGCCGTCGGAGTAGGAATAGGTCATCTCGCGGCGCTCGATGTACGCCGTGGGGAACTTGGCGGTGGGGTTGTAGGTCTTCTCGACCACGGAGCCCGTGATGACATTGCGGATCTTCGTGCGGACAAACGCAGCGCCCTTGCCCGGCTTTACATGCTGAAATTCAACGATCTGAAAAACGTTTCCGTCCTCTTCGAACGTGATGCCGTTGCGAAAATCGCCAGCAGATACCATAAATTACATCCTCCATTACTCTGGTGTCATAGCTGTTTTTAGTTTACCGCATTTTGGCCCCAAATTCAAGAGGGGCCGTGCAATTTGCCGCCTTTTGCGTAATACCTTTTCAGGATCGGCTGTTCGAGCCACCG
This sequence comes from uncultured Ruthenibacterium sp., assembly GCA_944388415.1. GTDB lineage: Bacteria > Bacillota > Clostridia > Oscillospirales > Ruminococcaceae > Ruthenibacterium. The sequence goes on from CALXIU010000008.1 coordinate 1,466, forward strand.
CTTCAGGCGGATGTTCCACTTGGTGTCGGCGTACATCGGCTGCACGAGCAGCATCCGGATGCCGTACAGATTCGCGCCGACGGAATCGGTGAAGATCTGGTCGCCGACGAGCGCCATCTGCTCCTTCGTGACGCCGAGTTTTCTCTGGGCGCGCCAAAACCCGACCGGGGACGGCTTGCAGCTGAACGAGACGTGATCGAGGCCGATCCTGTCCGCGAACGGCGCGACGCGCTTTTCAAAATTGTTCGAGACGATCATCATCCCGACGCCCGCCTCGCGCATCATGTCCAGCCACGCGGCGATGTCCCCGGGAAGCTCCTGACTGCCGTGCCCGGTGAGCGTATTGTCCACATCGAGCACGAGCGCGCGGATGCCGTGCCCGCGCAGGTAGTCCGGCGTGATGGCCGTCGCACGCGTGAACACGGCGTCCGGCGCGAACAGGCGGAATTTCGTGTGCGCCATAAATCCTCCCGGCGCCGGCGCGCGGCCGGCGCAATGTTCGTGATACGCGGCGAAGCGCCGCGCCTTGCCAGACCGCCCGAAAGTCCAAAGGCGGGCCTTCCGGAGAAGGCCCGCCCTTTTGTGCGATCTGTACAGATGCTGTCCGGCTTATTTGTACTTGCGCTTGCGGGCAGCCTCGGACTTCTTCTTGCGGCGCACGGAAGGCTTCTCGTACGCTTCGCGCTTGCGCACCTCGGCAAGAACTCCCGAGCGGGCGCAGGAACGCTTGAAACGACGCAGCGCGCTCTCAAGCGACTCATTGTCCTTGACTCTGATTTCCGACATCTTTGTCCCTCCCTTAACCTTAGGGTCACCCGTCTTGGCACGCACGGCGCACCGCCGGCGGGCAGGAGTTGGGGTTGATCGAACGAGGACGACAGTCCTCGTTTTAACCATTCAACTTCTAAATTATACTATGTTTCGCCTGATTCGTCAACCACCAATTTGTTAAAATCAAATCAGCCTTTGACGGCGATGTTGACGAGCTTGCCGGGCACATAGATCTCTTTGGCGACGGTCTTGCCCTCGATGGCCTTCGCGACGGCCGGATCGGCCTTCGCGAGCGCGATGGCGTCGTCCTTCGCGATGTCCGCGGCGACCGTCAGGCGCGCGCGCAGCTTGCCGTTGACCTGCACGGCGATCACGACCGTGGACTCGACGCACTTGGTCTCGTCGTACTGCGGCCACGTCGTGTGCGCGATCTGGCCCTCGAAGCCCGTTTGCTGCCACAGTTCCTCGGTGATGTGCGGGGCGAACGGGTTGAGCAGCGTCAGCAGCGCGCGCCACTCATCGCGCGTGACGGACGTCTGGTCGTACATGTCGTTCACGAGCGTCATCAGCGCGGCGATGGCGGTGTTCATCTTCAGGTTCTCGATGTCCTCGGTGACCTTCTTGATCGTGCGGTGCATCGCGCCCTCGAGCGCGGCGGAGTAGCCGCCCGCGCCCGTGACGCGCTCCGCGAGGCCCCAGACGCGCTCGAGGAAGCGGCGGCAGCCCTTGACAGACTCCGGGTTCCACGGCGCGGCCTTCTCGAAGTCGCCGATGAACATCTCGTACAGGCGCATCGTGTCCGCGCCGTAGTCGCGCACGACGTCGTCCGGGTTGACGACGTTGCCGCGGCTCTTGGACATCTTCTCGCCGTTCACACCGAGGATCATACCGTGGCTCGTGCGCTTCTTATACGGCTCGGAGAACGGCACGACGCCGATGTCATACAGGAACTTGTTCCAGAAGCGGCTGTACAGCAGGTGCAGCGTCGTGTGCTCCATGCCGCCGTTGTACCAGTCGATCGGGCCCCAGTACTCGAGCGCCTCCTTCGACGCCAGCGCCTCGGAGTTGTGCGGGTCCATGTAGCGCAGGAAGTACCACGACGAACCGGCCCACTGAGGCATCGTGTCCGTCTCGCGCTTCGCGGGGCCGCCGCACTTCGGGCAGGTGGTGTTCACCCACTCGGTGTGGCGCGCCAGCGGGCTCTCGCCGTCGCCGGACGGCTCGAAGTCGGTGATCTCGGGCAAACGCAGCGGCAGCTCGCTCTCGTCGATGGGTTGCCAGCCGCAGTGGTCGCACCAGACCATCGGGATGGGCTCGCCCCAGTAGCGCTGACGGCTGAACACCCAGTCGCGCAGCTTGAAGTTCGTCTTGGCCTCGCCGATGCCCTTTTCGACGAGCCAGTCGGTGATGGCCTTCTTGGCCTCCTCGACGCTCATGCCGTCGAGGAACCCGCTGTTGACCATGATGCCGGTGGCGCAGTCGGTGAAGGCCGCCTGCTCGACGTTGCCGCCCTTGACGACCTCGATGATCTCGCAGCCGAATTTCTTCGCGAACTCCCAGTCGCGGTCATCGTGGCCGGGCACGGCCATGATGGCGCCGGTGCCGTAGCTGATGAGCACGTAGTCGGAGATGAAGATGGGGATCTCGCGGCCGTTGACGGGGTTGACGGCGCGCACGCCGTCGAGCTTCACGCCCGTCTTGTCCTTCGCCAGCTCGGTGCGCTCGAAATCGCTCTTGCGCGCGGCCTCCTCGCGGTAGGCGCGCACGGCGTCCATGTTCGCGATCTTGTCCGCCCACTTCTCGAGGAACGGGTGCTCGGGGCTCATGACCATATACGTCGCGCCGAACAGCGTGTCGGGGCGCGTGGTGTAGATGAGCAGGTCGTCGCCCGCCGTCGTGGCGAAGCGCACCTCCGCGCCGTGGCTGCGGCCGATCCAGTTGATCTGCTGCGTCTTGACGCGCTCGATGAAATCGAGGTCCTTCAGATCGTCGATCAGGCGGTCGGCGTAGGCGGTGATCTTCAGCATCCACTGGCTCTTGACCTTGTGGACGACGTCGCTGCCGCAGCGCTCGCACTTGCCGCCCACGACTTCCTCGTTGGCCAGCACGACCTTGCAGCCGGTGCACCAGTTGACGTTCATTTCCTTCTTGTACGCGAGGCCCTTCTTATACAGCTGCAAAAAGATCCACTGCGTCCACTTGTAGTAGTCGGGATCGGTGGTGTTGACCTCGCGGTCCCAGTCGAACGACAGGCCCAGCATCTTCAGCTGGCCCTTGAAGCGCGCGATGTTGTTCTTCGTGACGATCTCCGGGTGGATGTGGTTCTTCATCGCGTAGTTCTCGGTGGGCAGGCCGAACGCGTCCCAGCCCATCGGGTACAGCACGTTGTAGCCCTGCAGGCGCTTTTTGCGCGCGATGATGTCGAGCGCCGTGTACGGGCGCGGATGCCCGACGTGCAGGCCCTGGCCCGACGGGTACGGGAACTCGACGAGCGCGTAATACTTGGGCAGCGAGAAATCCTGCTTGGCCGCAAAGGTCTTCTCCTCATCCCAGATCTTCTGCCATTTCGCCTCAACGGCTTTGAAATCGTACTTCAATCCTCTTCAACTCCATCTCCAGAATCGCCGGGCGCGCGGACGCGCGCGGGCGGGTTTTACTCTTCAAACGCGGGGGTGACGTCCTCGCCGTCGGCCCACAGGTGCTCGAGGTCATAGAACTCGCGCGCCTCGGGGCTGAACACGTGGACGATCACGCTGCCGTAATCCAGCAAAAACCAGTTGTTCGTGTGGAAGCCCTCGGTGCGCAGCGGCGCTTCGCCCGCCTCCTTGAGACGGAACTCCACCTCTTCGGCGAGGCTCTTGACATGCGTGGACGACGTGCCAGACGCGATGACGAAGTAGTCGGCCATGACCGTGACGTCCGTGACGCGCAGCACCTTGACGCGCGTCGCCTTTTTGGAATCGAGCAGACGGGCTGCTTCCATTGCAAGTGTTTTCGGTTCCATGCGGTTCTCCTTTGCTTTATTCTGCGGCGGACGCGGACGCGGAGTCTGACGTCACGCCGTTGTATTCGTCCAGACCGCCCTTGTTGGCGGCGTTTTCCTCGGCGAGCTCCTTCTCGTCGACCGGTTCACCTTCCTCGCCGACGCCCGCGGCGTCGATCTCGCCCATCCACTGGACGGGCGTGGAGATCGGCTCCTCCGTTGTGAGCGGATAGTCCGGCGTCGTGATCTCATCGGCGGTGAACAGGTCCTCGGGGTCCTCGAGGAAATACTGATTGAACAGGTCAGCCGTCTCCGCCTTCGCGGTGACGACGACCGCGTACACATCCTTATAATACTGCTGCGCGAAGTACACCGGCATCGAGCACATCATGATGTTCTCGCTCGGGATGGACAAAAAGCGGATGGCGAGGCCGATCGCGTCCTCCAGCGTGAAATCGGTGTTGATATAGCGCTCGCCGATGTAGGGCACGAGCTTGATGAGGTCGGGCACGCTGGCCGTCTTGACCTTTCGGAACACCGCCGAATAGAAGTAGCGCTGGTTCTGCAGGCGGTCGACGTCGCCGAGCTGCATCCCGGCCGCGGAGCGCGCGCGCAGGAAGTACTCCAGATCGTAATCGCGCAGCTTGTTCCAGCCCTGATACAGCGCGTAGCTCACATTGCCGTAGTCGTCGTACGTGATGATGTCGTTCGGGACGTAGACGTCGATGCCGCCGAAGAAGTCGACGATGGCCTTGAGCCCCTCGAGGTCGAACGTGACGTAGTTGTCGATCGGCAGGCCGAAGTTCTGGCTGATGTATTCCGCCACCGCGTTCACGCGGTTTTCGGTGTCCGCCGTCGTTGTGAAGATTCCGTTGATCTTGCCCTCGGCGCCGCCGACGTCACCGACGAACGTGTCGCGCGGGATCTGCAACATCCGGATCTGATTGTTGAGGAGATCGACGCGCACATACAAAATCATGTCCGCGGGCGCGATCTCGTCGCGGTACGTGACGTCCGCGTCCGACGTGGTGTAGCTGATGCCCAGCACGAGGATGTTGACCTGTTCGCCGCGGAACTCCGGCGCCGTCTGGCGCACGGTTTCTGTGTTGAGCGTGCCCATGTCGCCGGTGTTCAGCACGCGCATGGAGTAGAGCTTCAGCGCGGCGTACGCGCCGAGGCCGAGGCACAGGACGATGGCGGCGCAGATCGCCGCGATCCGCCCGGCCCGGCGCTTCCCGCGCGGTTTTTTCGGCCGGGCGTGCGATCCGGGCCGCTCCGGCGGCGCGGACTGTTCCGGCCGCGCGGGCTGTTCCGGCGTCATGGGCCGGACCGGCTGCGCGGAGGGGCGCGGCGCCGCGCGCTTTGCCCGCGAGAGGTCGATCCTGCGCGGTTCCTGTGACTGCATAAACCTCTCCCTTTCTTATGCTGCGGGAACTGACTGCGAAGATTCCGTCTGCTGCGCGGCCTCGTTTTCCGCCGCGTCGGCCTTTTCCTCCACCGGTTCGCCGGCCTCGCCCGCACCCTCGGCGTCAATGCCGCTCATCCACTGGACGGCGGCGTCGGCGCATCCGCCCGAGGTGGGCCAGTCCGGCGTCGTGATATCGGCCGCGGTGAGGGGCGTGTCGTTCTCGTTGAGGAAATACTCGTTGATGAGTTCCGCCGTCTCGGCCTTGCCGGTGACGACGACAGACTGTCCGTTGTAATTCTGCGCCGCGCCGTAGACAGGCATACGGCAGACCATGATATTGGAACTCGGGATCGACAGGAACTTGACGGCGATGCCCATTGCATCCTCCATCGAAATGTCGGTGTTGACGTAGTTGCTGACGACCGGCATCAGCTTGACGATGTCCCTGACTGACGCAGTCTTGGCGCGGCGGAACAGCGCCGAGTAGAAATAGCGCTGGTTCTCGAGGCGGTCGAGGTCCGACCGGGCCATGCCGACGGCCTTGCGCGAGCGCAGGAAATACTCGAGCGAATCGCCTGTCAGCACGCGCCAGCCCTGCTCGAGGCGGCCGATCTCCGCGCCGGTGTTCTCGTCGTAGGTGACGAGGTCATACGGCACGTAGACGTTGATGCCGCCGAACACGTCGACGATCTCGCGCAGCGAGTCCATGTCGATGGTGACGTACTTGTCGATGGGAAGGTTGTAGTTCTTGCTGATGTAGGACGCCAGCTCGGAGACGGGGTTGTCGTCGCCGGAATTGACCGCCAGCGGCAGGATGCCGTTGATCTTGCCGGCCGTGCCTCCCGCCTCGCCGACGAAGGTGTCGCGCGGGATCTGCATCATGTACATGGAATTGTTCTCAAAATTCATCCTCACATACATGATCATGTCGGTGTTTCCGTTCTTGCTGCGCTCCTCGGCGCCCTCGCCGTCGACGGTGGTGTAGTCGATGCCCAGCACCAGAAGGTTGAGCTGTTTGCCCTTGTACTCCGGCGCGGTCATGATGACCTCGTCGGCGTCGATCGAACCCATTTCGCCGGTTTTGAAATACTGCATCGACCAAACCTTCAGCGCGCCGTAGCCGATGCCGCCCAGGCACACCAGCACCAGCATCACGGTGGCGAACACGCGCAGCGGACTCTTTTTTCTGCGGCGGCGCGCCGCGGCGCGCCGCGATGCGGGACGGGACGACGCCGCGCGCGAAGCCGTCCGCCCCGAAGCGGCGTGCTGCGCGCCTGCGCGCGAAGCCGCCGCACGCGAAGCCGCCGCGCGCTGCGCGCCGCGCGTTCTCCGCGCGTGAGAAATATCGATCTGCCTTGGCCGTCTATCGTATGCCATGCGGAACCTCCAGTGGGTTTTTCTGATTTGCCCGCCGCGCTTCCGCAGCCGCGTGAACGGACTTATTTTCGCGCGAGCATCCTCGCGCGCTCGAAGGCGTACGCCTCCAGCGTCTCGGGATCAAGCTGCTTTCCCTGCTGCTTGTTCCATGCGATCGTCATGCCGAGGCCGTCGAGCACCGCCGCGTCGAGATTTTTCTCGGCGCGCGCGCGCAGCTGCTCCGCCTCGGGATAGCTGCGCTCCTCGCTGGCCATGTCGGCGAGGTAGATCACCTTGTCCAGCGGCGTCATGCCGCTGCGGCCCGTCGTGTGGCAGCGGATGGCCGACAGGATCTCCTCGTCGTCAACGCCGTACTGCGTCCGGGCGAGAATGGCCGCCGCATGGCCATGCCAGACCGGAAACAGTCTTTGCGCTATATTCCCTGATATTATAGCATTCTCCGAAAACAACTGCAACATCTGATCCTTCGGCATCTCTTTCGCAATGTCGTGCAGAAGCGCCGCGAGGGCCGCTTTTTCGACATCGACGTGATGGATCTTCGCCAGCCGGACGGCCAGCCGGCGCACGTTGAGCGTGTGCTCGTAGCGGCGCTGGGAGAGCGTGCGCTTGGCCAGCGCCTTTGCCGCTTCAATGGTGATCATGTTTCCGCCTCCCTGTAAAGTCCATATTGCCCGGCGATCTCGAGCGCCGTGCCCGGCACAAGGGCCGAGACGTCCTCTCCCCGCCGCATCTTTTCCCGGATCTCCGTCGACGAGAGCACCAGCACCTCGCCGGGCGCGATGATGAGGCTGCCGCCCTCGGCGCTCAGCGACGACGCCAGCTCCGACAGCGCCAGCGCGTCGGTGCCCACGCGGCTGTGCACGACGAGCGTGACGCTCTGCATCAGCTCGCGGTAGCCGCGCCACTGGCGGAACGTCGCGAGCATGTCGCTGCCGATGGGCAGAAAGAACTGCGCGCCCGGCATCCGCGCGCGCAGGCGGCGCACGGTGTCGATGGTGTAGCTCTTGCCGCCGCGGGCGATCTCGTCGTTCGAGATGACCATGCGGTCAAACAGCGGCAGGAAGCACCGGCACATCGCCATGCGCAAGCGCGCGTCGGCGTGATGGCCGCCCTTGTGCGGCGGCGTGCCGGTCGGCATGATGAGCACGCTGTCGGGCCGGACGGTCTCGATGGCCGCGCGCAGCAGCGCGACGTGGCCCATGTGCGGCGGGTCGAACGTGCCGCCGAACAGGATCACGCGCTCCATCAGCGGATCAGCTCCGCGTATTTGGAATCCTTCTTCTTCTCAAGATACAGTACGAATTTCGAGCCGATGACCTGCACGCAGTCCGCGCCGGTCTTCTCGGCGAGGATGGCAGCGGCCTCCTTCGGCGTGTAGGGGCTCGTCTCCAGCACGCGCAGCTTGATGAGCTCGCGCGCGGCGAGGCAGTCGGCCGTGGCCTTCACGAGCTGGTCGCCGATCTCCTCCTTGCCCACCTGAAAGACGGGGTCGAGGCCGTTGGCCTGTGCGCGCAGGATGGCGCGCTGTTTGCTTGTCAGCATGTTTTCTCCTCCTTAGGCATTGTGCGCCAGAAAGCGCGGAAGGTCCTGTTCGAGTTTGGCCAGCGCGCGGGCGCGGTGGCTGATGGCGTCCTTCTCGTCGGCCGAGAGCTGCGCGTACGTGCGGCCCTCCGTGTTCGGCACGCAGGCGGCGCCGGCGCCGACGTCGGTCGGGATGAACAGCGGGTCGTAGCCGAAGCCGTTCGTGCCGCGCTCGTCAAAGCCGATGGAGCCGGGGCACTCGCCGAGGTATACCTCGTGCGCGCCGTCCGGCAGGCAGACGCACACGGCGCTGACGAATTTCGCGCCGCGGCGCGCGGCTTCGACGCCGTCCAGCTCGCGCAGCAGTTTTTGATTGTTCGCGCCGTCGTCGCCGTGGACGCCCGCGTAGCGCGCGCTGTAGACGCCGGGCGCGCCGTCCAGCGCGTCGACGCACAGGCCGGAGTCGTCGGCGACGGTCGGCAGGCCGCACGCGCCGCAGATGGCACGCGCCTTGATGACGGCGTTCTCGGAGAACGTCGCGCCGGTCTCGTCCGGCTCGATGTGCACGCCCGCCTCGCTCTGGCTGACGACGGTGTGGCCCATGCGCTCGAGGATGCGGCGCATCTCGGCCAGCTTGTGGGAATTGTTCGTGGCAGCAACAAATTTCATGGATAAAGCTCCTTTTAATCGTGCAGGAACAGCGCGTCCGCAAAGCTCTGCGCGTCGAACGGCATCAGATCGTCGATGCCCTCGCCGACGCCGACGAAGCGCACGGGCAGACCGAGTTTTTCCTTGATGCTGATGACGCTGCCGCCCTTGGCGGTGCCGTCGAGTTTCGTCAGGATGATGCCCGTGGCGCTGGCGGCGTCGATGAAGCTGGCGGCCTGGCTGATGGCGTTCTGGCCGGTGATGGCGTCGAGCACGAGCAGCGTCTCGACGCTGGCGGTCTCGCACGCCTTGTGGACGACGCGGCTGATCTTCGACAGCTCGTTCATCAGGTTTTTCTTGTTGTGCAGGCGGCCCGCGGTGTCGCAGATGACGATGTCGTACCCGCGCGCGGCGGCGGACTGCACGGCGTCGAACACGACGGCGGCGGGGTCCGCGCCCTCGCCGTGCTGCACGACGGGCACATCCGCGCGCGCGGCCCAGACGCCGAGCTGCTCGGCGGCGGCGGCGCGGAACGTGTCGCCCGCGGCCAGCAGCACGCGCTTGCCCTGCTGCTTGTACAGGTGCGCGAGTTTGGCGATGCTGGTGGTCTTGCCGACGCCGTTGACGCCGATGACGAGCACGACGGCGGGGCGGCCGGAGAGGTCCATCTCCGTGTCGGCGCGCAGGCGGTCGACGATGATGGATTTCAGCGCGTCGAGCGCCTCGTCGCCGGTGCGCAGATGCTCGCGCCGCACGGCGGCGCGCAGGTCGCTGACGAGTTCCTCGGCGACGTCCGCGCCGGTGTCGGCGAAGATGAGCTGTTCCTCGAGGTCCTCGTACATCTCGTCGTTGATCTCGCCCGCGTTGACGAGATCGGCGATGGAGCCGAAGATGCTGTCGCGCGTTTTGCGCAGGCTCGCGCCCAGTTTTTCAAAAAATCCCATGCGTTTGACCTCCCGTGTTATGAAATCAGGCTCGCGTCCACATTGTTGACGTCGAGACGGAGCAGCTTGGACACGCCGTTTTCCTGCATGGTCACGCCGTACAGGACGTCGGCCTCCTCCATCGTGCCGCGGCGGTGCGTGATGACGATGAACTGCGTCTTGTCGCTGATGCGGCGCAGATACTGCGCAAAGCGCGTGACGTTCACGTCGTCGAGCGCGGCCTCGATCTCGTCGAGGATGCAAAACGGCGCGGGGTTGACGGCGAAGATGGCGAAGTAGATAGAGATGGCCACCAGCGCCTGCTCGCCGCCCGACAGCGCCGACAAATTCTTGATGATCTTGCCCGGCGGGGCGACCTCGATGTCGATGCCGCTCTCGAGCACGTCGGACTCGTCCGCGAGGCTGAGACGCGCGGTGCCGCCGCCGAACAGTTCGGCGAAGATGCGCGCGAAATTGCGGTTGATCTGCGCGAAGCTCTCGGTGAAGAGCGCGCGCATCTCGTCCGACAGCTCCGCGACGAGGCGCAACAGCTCGGCGCGGCTGGCCTCCACGTCGCCGACCTGCGTCTTCATATATTGATAGCGCTTGCTGACCTCGGCGTACTCCTCGATCGCGCCGACGTTGACGTTGCCGAGTGCGCGGATCTTGCCGCGCACCTCGCCCACGAGACGGCGCAGTTCGGTGACAGTCTCGAACTCGACGCACAGCTGCTGCGCGTCTGCGAGGCTGAGCTCGTACTCCTCCCACAGCTTTGCGACCGTGGCGTCGTACTCGGCGTCCTTCGATTCCTTTTGCTCGGTGAGTCGCGCGATCTCGCGCGAGAGGCCCTCGCGCTCGGACGTGATCGAGCGCACGCGCGCGGAGCGCTGCGTGATCTCGCCCTCCTTCTCAAGGCGGCGGGACGCGGCCTGCGCGATGGCTTCCTCGCACGCGGCGATGCGCGCGCGGCTGGTCTCCACATCCTTCTGCACGCGTGCGATCTCCGCGCGGTGCTGCGCGTTTTTCTCCTCGAGCTGCGCGAGCGACGCCGCGATCTGCCCGGCGCGCTGCGCCTGCGCGCCGGCGCTCTGCTCGAGCGCCAGCAGTTCGGCGCGGCGGGCGGCGGCGTCCTTCTCGGCGGAGAGCCTGTCCAGCCTCGCCTGAGCCAGTTCGTCCGAGAGCCTGTCGCGCTCGGCGAGGAACGACCCGTCGTCGCCCTCGAGCGCCGCGAGCTGCCGCTCGAGGCGCTGCGTTTCGGCGTCGTCCGCGGCGAGCTGCGCCTCGCACTGTGCGGCGAGGGCGGTATTGTCTGTGATCTGGCCCCCGAGCGATTCGATCTCCGCGTCCAGCTGCGCGATGGCCGCGCGCTGCTGCGCGAGCGCCGCGCCGATGCGGCCCGTCTCCACCTCGCCGCGGATCTTGTCGCCGCCCGCGGTGATGGCCTCGCTCTCCGTGGCCGTCAGTTCGGCGCGCAGCGAGTTCACCTCCGCGCGCACGTGCGCGGCGTCGTCCTGCGCGGCGGCGGCTTTCAACTCCAGCGCGGAGATCTTCGCCTTGAGGTCCGCGATCTCCTGCTTGCGGCTGAACAGGCCCGCCGTGCGCGACACGCTGCCGCCCGTGAACGAGCCGCCCGCGTTGACCACCTGGCCGTCCTTCGTGACGACGCGGTTGCGGTAGTCGAGCTGGCGCGCGGCGCGCGACGCCTCGTTGATGTCGTCGACGACGACGATGCGCCCGAGCAAATTTGTGACGATGTTCTCGTATTTCTTGTCGTAGCCGACGAGGTCGGACGCGAGCGACGCGCCCTCGGGCAGCTTTGCGCGGTCGAAATAGCCCGGCCGCACGGTGTCGAGCGGCAGGAACGTGGCGCGGCCCGCGCGCTCGTCGCGCAGAAACGCCATCGCGGCCTTCGCGGCCGTCTCGTTCTCGACGACGATGTTCTGCATCGCGAAGCCGAGCGCCGTCTCGACGGCGACCTCGTAGCCCTCGCGCACCGACAGGATCGACGACACGGGGCCGACGATGCCGCGCAGGCGGCGGTTTTCCGCGGCCTTGATGACGGTCTTGACGCTGTGCTGATAGCCGTCCATGCTGCGCTCAAGCTCTTTCAGCGTCGAGATACGGCTGCGCGCGGCGTCGGCCTCGCGCAAGATCTTCTGCCCCGCCTCGTCGGCCTGCGCCAGCTGGCGCTCGCGGCTCTCGAGCTTCATCGCGAGGCCGCCCTTGATGTTCTCAAGCCGCGTCGCCTTCGCGGCGGCGTCGGCGAGGAACGCCTGCGCCTCCGTCTGCTCATTGCACAGACGGCGCTCATTCTCGGCGGCGGCTGTGCGCTCTGCCCGCGCCGTCTCGAGGCGCGCGGACGCGGCCTCGACGGCGCTCTTCGCGGCGGCGGCGCGCACGCGGCAGTCCGTCTGACGCTCGGCCAACTCGGCCAGCTGCGCGGACACCTCGCCGCGCTGCTCGCCGGACTCGGCGCTGCGGCGCTGCAAGTCCGCCAGCTGCGCGGACAGCCCGTCCGCGCGCTCGCCCAGCTCTGTCGCGCGCTGCTCGCACGACTCGGCCTCGGCGCGGACGCGCGCGCGCTCGCCCTCCGCGTCGCGGCCGCCCGCCTCGAGCGCCGCGCGCTCCGCCAGCAGCGTGTCGCGCGCGGCGTCGTTGTGCGCGATGTCGTTGTTCCACACGGCGATCTTCGCGTCCGCGCCCGAGATCTCCTCGGTGACGGAGCGGATCTCGCCGTTGAGGCGGTCGGTGTCCAGGATGATGCGCTCGATCTCCTCGCGCGCGGCGGCGGACTCCTCCTCGAGGGCGTCGATCGACTTCGTCATCGCGGCGTAGTCGGCGTCCGCGGCCTCGATGCGGCGCTCGGCCTCGCGCACGGTGTCCTTCGCGCGGCGGACGGTGTCCACCCAGAGCGTGACCTCCAGCTCCTTGCGGCGGGCGGCCAGCTCCAGAAAGCGGTTGGCCTTTTCGCACTCCTTCTCGAGCGGGCCGACGCGCGACTCGAGCTCGGACAAAATGTCGCGCAACCGCACGAGATTGTCCTCGGCGGCGGCGAGGCGGCGCTCGGCCTCGTTTTTGCGGTAGCGGAAC
>CALXIU010000009.1 GCA_944388415.1 uncultured Ruthenibacterium sp.
GCGGCGTCGGCTACCGTTTCCTCGGAGAGGTGGGATCCGCATGAGAAAATTCATCCTCCGCCATATGCTCGCCGTGCTCGCGGCGGGCCTTTTGATTTTCGGCGCGCTCAGCGCCGTGCTGTTCCACCTGCGCATCTCGCGCCGCGTGCAGAGCGATCTGCTCGTCGTGGCCTCGACGATGGCGTATGCATATGATGTTGAGGGCGACCCGCAGGGCCAGGCGGAGCTTCTCGCGCACGCCGCCCGCGTGCGCGTGACGGTCGTCGGCGCGGACGGCGAGGTGCTGGGCGACTCCGACGCCGACGCCGCCGCGATGGAAAACCACGCCGAGCGCGAGGAACTGGCCGAGGCCGCCGGGACCGGCGAGGGCACGTCCGTGCGCGCGTCCGGCACGCTGGGCGAGCAGATGGCCTACGCTGCGGTGCGCCTTCCGAACGGCACGTTCCTGCGCGCGGGCGCGCGGTACGACGGTCTCTTCGCCGATGCTGTCGCCGTCGTCCCGGCGCTGGCCGCGGCGCTCGCGGCCGCGTTCTTCGCGGCGTCCGCCGCGGCGGGGCGCTTCGCGCGCTCCATCGCCGCGCCCATCCAGACGCTCTCGCAAGGCTTCGCCGAGGTGCGCGCCGGCGGCGCGCCGATCCAGGCGGAGGATCTTCCGTACGAGGAGCTGCGCGCGATGGCGGGCAGCGCCAACGACATGGCCGAGGAGCTGCGCCGCAACGTCGCGCGCGTCTCGCGCGAGAAGGCGCGCATCGACACCATCCTCGACAATATGGACGAGGGCTTCGTGCTCCTCGACGACGCGCAGAACATCCTGCTCATCAACGGCGCGGCGTGCCGCACGTTCGGCTGCGAGGCCTCGGCCGTGCGCCGCAAAAACCTCGCGTACGCCACGCGCAACGTCGCCCTGCTCGACGCCGTCAGCGAGGTGCAGAAGCACGGCGGCCGCCTACACCCCACCGTGCCGATGCCGAACAACCGCATCGGCCGCGCCACTGTCAGCACCGTGCGCCCAGACGCGTCCGACGAGGGCGGCATGCTCATCCTGATCGCGGACGTCACAGAGCAGCGCATGGCCGTCAAGTCGCGCCAGCGCTTCTTCGAGGCCGCGTCGCACGAGCTCAAGACGCCCATCACGTCCATCAGCGGCTTTTCGGAGCTTCTGTGCAGCGGCATCGACCTGCCCGCCGACCAGCGGCGCGACATCGCCGAGTGCATCCGCAAGGAGTCCGCGCGTATGACGAGCCTCATCGGCGACATCATCATGATCAGCCGCCTCGAGAGCGGCGACATCGCATTCCCCGCCGAGACGCTCGACCTCGGCGACGTCGTGCGCGAGTGCTGCGACGCCGTCGGCGCGCTGGCGTCGCAGAGCGGTGTGACGCTCTCGTGCGACATCGGCAGCTTCGTGATGAGCGCGCCGCGCAGCGAGCTGTCGCAGCTCGCGGGCAACCTCATCCAGAACGCCGTGCGCTACAACCGCGAGGGCGGGCGCGTGGAGGTCGCGGTGCGCGTCGCCCACGGCGAGGCCGACCTCGTTGTCTTCAACACCGGCGAGCCCATCCCGGACAAATACCGCGAGCGCGTGTTCGAGCGCTTCTTCCGCATCGACAAGGGCCGCTCGAAGGCCGCGGGCGGCACCGGCCTCGGTCTCGCCATCGTCAAGCACGTCGCCGCGAACCTCGGCGCCGCCGTGCGTCTCGACACGTCGCCGGACGGCAACACCTTCACCGTCCACTTCCCGAAGCAGTAAAAACCGCCCGGCGGACTTTTAAGTCCGCCGGGCGGAGGCTGTCGAAAAAGTACATGAGGCGAAAAAGCGAGTGGCCTCCCCATTGAGGGGAGGTGGGTGAGCGCAAGCGAACCCGGAGGGGTGGCGGCAGGGCCTGACCATCCGCACCGGCTTTCGAAGCGTTTCGTTCACAGCCCCCGCTCGCGCATCGAGAACAAGCAGCCGCAGTACTCCTGCCGGTACAGCCCGTACTCGTCCGAGAGCTCGAGGCTCCGCTTGAAGCCGTTTTTCTTTTTGAAGTCCGACGCGAGGTATTTCACGCCGTACTGCGCCTCCAGAGCAAAGCCGATCTCGTTCAGCTTTGCGGCGTTCTTGTGCGGCGAGATCGACAGCGTCGACGCAAAGTAGTCAAATCCTTCGGCCGCCGCGAGCTTCGCCGTGTGCTCGAGCCGCAGCCGGTAGCACGCGAAGCACCGCTCGCCGCCCTCGGGGATGTCCTCGAGCCCCTTCACCGCCGCGTAGAACTCGTCCGGCGCGTACGGCGCGAGGCGGAACGCCACCGGGTGCTCGCGCGGCGTCTCGGCCACGAAGCGGGCGGCCTCCGCGGCGCGGCGGTCGTGCTCGGCGGGCGGGTAGATGTTCGGGTTGTACGAGTCGATCGTGATCGAAAAGTGCGGCGCGAGCCGCTCCAGCACCGCGCTCGAGCACGGGCCGCAGCACGCGTGCAGCAACAGGCGCGGCACACGCGTGCCCAGCGACGCGATCTCGCGCTCCATCCACAGCTGATAGTTTTCCATCCGGATCCCCCCCCATTTCCCCACATTGTAACACGCCGCGCCGCCTCGCGCAATCCTTTACGGTTTGTTCAAAATTGTCTCAAATACCTGTCACAAATGCCCTCTATACTGTGAATCACAGGGGAAACATCCTCCGTAAACAAAACGCGGCCGACGAAGGCCGCGATAAGCCGGGCCGCCCCGCCGAAAGACGCGTCCGCCCGGCGTCAAAAAACTCCTTGCCGCGCGCAAGTTTACGATAGATGGTTTTGTGCAAAGAAAACGCCGTGCCGCGCATGGCGTTTTCTTTGCGTTTGTGGTATACTGAACTTTCAGAGAGAAATAGGGAGGGAATGGATTGAACAGCGAACAGATCGCGCGCATCAATGAGCTGGCGCGCAAGAGCCGCACGCCGGAGGGCCTCACGGATGAAGAAAAAGCCGAGCAAGCCTCGTTGCGTCAGCAGTACGTCGAAGCGATGAAGCGCTCTCTCCGGTCGCAGCTGGACAACATCGTCGTCGTCGACGAGAACGGCAACCGCCGCAAGCTGCAAAAGCGAGGCTGAGCGCCGGTTGAACACGAAAGGAGGACGCGCGTGAGCCAGGAACAGGAAAAACGGAATATCCGCCTCCCGGCGGGGTATCGCGCGCGCAGCGTGGCACAGTCCGCCGACGACGCATTCGGCGCGGCCGAGGTGGAGAAAGCCCCCCGCGCTTCGGACGACCAGCTGATCCCGTTCGACGGCGGGGAAGAAGACCCCTTCGCCGCCTATGCCGACGCGCCCGCGTTCGACGGCGACGCGGACGATGACGCGGAACAGTTCGACGACGCGGACGACGATGCAGAACAGTTCGACGACGACGCGCCGGAACCTCCCCCGAAGAAACAGCGGGAGAAGAAAAAGCGCCCGCTTTTGCGCCGGCTGCTGCGCTCGCTGTGCTTTTTCGTGCTCATCTGCACGATCCTCGGCGGCGCGGCGCTGGGCGGCTATCTGCACTTCGCCACAAAGTACGACTACCTCTGGCTCGAGCTCGAGCAGCTGCCCTACCGCGACGGCACGATCCTCTACGGGCAGGACCGAGACACGGGCGAGTGGGTGGAGTACGCGCGGCTCGAGTCGACGCAGCAGAAGTTCTGGGTGGACATCGAGCAGATGCCGGAAAACCTGTTGAACGCTTTCGTCGCCATCGAGGACAAGACGTTCTACGACCACCACGGCGTCAGCATCCACCGCACGATCTACGCCGTTTTGAACGAGGTGTTCCACGCCGTCACCGGCTCGTATTTCGGCGGCGGCATCAAGCAGGGCGCGTCGACCATCGACCAGCAGCTCATCAAGAACCTGACGCGCGACGAGGAATCGAGCGGCATCGACGGCTATCTGCGCAAGATCCGCGAGATCTACCGCGCGTTCCGCCTCGACGCAAAATACGACAAGACCGACATCCTCGAGGCGTATCTGAACGTCATCAGCTTCACCGGCAACACCGCGGGCGTCGGGGCCGAGAGCGTGAAGCTGTTCAACAAGGACGTCAGCGAGCTGACGCTCGAGCAGTGCGCCTCGCTCGCGGCCATCACGAAGAACCCGTGGCGCTACAATCCCGTCACGAACCCCGACAATCACATCGAGCGCCGCAACTATGTGCTGTACGAGATGTGGCAGCAGGGCTATATCACGGAAGAGGAGTACGGCAACGCGTGCGCGCAGCCCATCGGGCTGGAGGCGGGCGTCGTCGACGTGCCCGAGACGGAGACGACGAGCTATTTCACCGACAAGGTCATCGAGGACGTGCGCGACGCGCTCGTCGACACGTACGGCCTCACGCGCGAGGAGGCGTCGAACCTTCTCTACAACGGCGGTCTGCAAATTTACACCACCGTCGACATGGAGCTGCAAAGCGCGATGGAGCAGGTGATGGAGCGCTCCTACGGCTCGTACTTCTCGATGCCCGCCGTCGAGACGACGGCCCGCGTCTACAACGACGACGGCACTCCCGCCGTTGACGAGAACGGCGATGCCGTCTATGAGACCGTGTGGGAGACGCCGCAGGCCGCGATGGTCAGCGTCGATTACTCCGGCCGCCTGCGCGCCGTCGTCGGCGGCATCGGCGAGAAGGAAGTCAGCCGCGGGCTCAACCGCGCTACCGGCGCGGCGCGCCAGGTCGGCAGCACGATGAAGCCCATCGGCGCGTACGTGCTCGCGCTGCAAAACGACAAGATCACGTGGTCGACGCCCTTCCTCGACGCGCCCGTGATGCAGCTCGAGGACGAGGCCACCGGCGAAAAGCGCGACTGGCCCGCCAACGTCACGCAGTCGTACTCGCAGAAAAACATCCTCGTCGCCGACGCGCTGGCCGAGAGCGTCAACACCATCGCCGTGCGCGTCGGCCAGCTCGCGGGCGTGAAGAACATCTACAACTTCACCACGAAGCAGCTCGGCATCTCCACATTCACCGAGGACGACATCGACTTCGGGCCGATGGTGCTCGGCTCGTCGACACACGGCGTCTCGCCGTACGAGCTCGCGGGCGCGTATATGATCTTCGGCTCCGGCGGCTCGTACACGACGCTGCACTGCTACGAGCGCGTCGAGTCCGGCGCGGGCCGCGTGCTGCTCGTGCCTGACGTCGAGACGACGCAGGTCATCGACAGCGACACCGCCTACATCATGAACCGCCTGCTGCGCGGCGTGATGGAGGGGTACGGCACGGCCGCGGGCTATTCCGTTCCCGGCCAGATGGACAGCGTCGGAAAAACAGGCACCACGTCCGACAACCGCGACTACTGGTTCGTCGGCCTCACGCCGTACTATGTGACGGCCACGTGGTACGGCTACGACTCGAACTTCGAGCTGAACGTCTCGTCCGGCACCAGCGCGCCCGCCCGCGCGTGGCGCGCCGTCATGTCGGCTGCGCAGAGCGGCCTCACAGCGATCGACTTCCCGTCTGACAACAGCGTCGTCGAGCGCGAATACTGCACCGTCTCCGGCGGCCTCGCCTCGGATTCCTGCCGCCATACCGCTGTTGGATACTACAAGGCCGACGCGATCTCTTCCGTCTGCACCGACTGCGCCGCCTGATCCGCATTCCGCCGCAAAAGCCGCACGCCGGACCCCCGGCGCGCGGCTTTTTTGCACCGCGGCGGCAAATGGCAGAAAAACCAAAAACGCATTTCGCATTGCGGAATTTTTGTTGGGTTTTCCATAATAAATTTCGGTTTGCACTTGCGGCGGCGGCGTTTAAGTGGTACACTTGCAACAGGAACACTCATTTTTATGTGGAGGGAACGGCAGTGAAAAAATTATCATACGCAACTTTGAAAGAACAAGGATACAACGGCTATTTGCTCGAGAGCGCTCCCGAGCGTGTGCTGCAATTCGGCGAGGGCAACTTCCTGCGCGCTTTTGTCGACTATTTCATCGATGTAGCGAATGAGAAGTGCGGTTTTGACACGAAGGTCGTCCTGTGCCAGCCCATCGCTCCCGGCCTCGCGAAAATGATCAACGAGCAGGACGGCTTGTATACATTGTACCTCCGCGGCTTCGAGAACGGCCAGAAGGTCAATGACAAGCGCATCATCAGCGCCGTGTCGCGCTGCCTGAATCCGTACGAGGATTACGCGGCGCTGCTCGAGTGCGCGCACAATCCCGATCTGCGCTATCTCGCGTCCAACACCACCGAGGCGGGCATCGTGTACGATCCCGCGTGCAAGTTTGACGACGAGCCGCCCGCATCGTTCCCGGCCAAGCTGACCCGCTTCCTGTACGAGCGCTTCGAGGCGTTCGGCTCCGAGAAGGGCAAGGGGTTTGTCATTCTGTCGTGCGAGCTGATCGACAACAACGGCAAAGAGCTGAAGAAGTGCGTCCATCAGTACATCGAGCAGTGGGGCCTGTCCGAGGAGTTTGCGAAATGGGTGGATGAGGAGAACCTGTTCTGCTCGACGCTCGTCGACCGCATCGTCACCGGCTACCCGCGCGCCGAGGCCGCCGCGCTGAACGAGGAGAACGGCTACGAGGACAACCTGCTCGACACCGGCGAGGTGTTCGGCTTCTGGGTCATCGAGGGTCCGGACTGGCTGGCCGACGAGCTGCCGTTCAAGAAGGCGGGCCTGCCCGTGCTCGTCACGGCCGACCACACGCCGTACAAAAAGCGCAAGGTGCGCATCCTGAACGGCGCGCACACGTCGATGGTCCTCGCGGCGTATCTCGCGGGCCAGAACATCGTGCGCAGTTGTATGCAGGACGAGGTCATCAAGGGCTTCATGGACGCGACGGTGTACGAGGAGATCATCCCGACGCTGACGCTGCCGAAGGATGAGCTGGAGAGCTTCGCGCACGCGGTGGGCGAGCGCTTCAACAACCCGTTCATCGACCACGCGCTGCTGGCCATCGCGCTGAACTCCACCGCGAAGTGGAAGGCCCGCTGCCTGCCCAGCCTGAAGGGCTATGTGGAGAAGTTCGGCAAGCTGCCGCGCCGTCTGGCCTTCAGCCTCGCCGCGTACATCGCGTTCTATTCCAACAATGTGCAGCGCCTCGAGGCGGAAGCCCTCATCTGCAAGCGCGGCGACGATGAGTACGCCGTCAAGGACGACCGCTTTGTGCTGGAGTTCTACAACGAGCACAAGGACGACGCGCCCGCCGATCTCGCGAAGGCCGTGCTGTCGAACGAGGCGTTCTGGGGCGAGGATCTGACGAAGATCGACGGCCTCGAGGCCGCCGTCGCCGAGGGCCTTGCCGCCGTGCGCGAAAAGGGCATGGCCGAAGTGCTCAAAGAGATGAAGTGAGGATACTTCCATGACGAAATGCATTCAGATCCATCCGGATGACAACGTCGCCGTCGCGCTGCATCCCGTCGCCGGCGGCGAGGTGATCGAGCTGGCCGGCGTGAGCGTCACGGCCGCCGAAGACATCCCGCAGGGCCACAAGCTGGCCCTGCGCGCCATCGCTGAGGGCGAGAACATCGTCAAGTACGGCTTCGCCATCGGCCACGCCACGCAGGACATCGCGCCGGGCGCGTGGGTGCACGTCCACAACACGAAGACGAACCTCTCCGAGGAAGGGGAGTACACGTACAATCCGCGCGCCTGCGCCGTCACCCCGCGGGAGACCGAGACGTTCCTCGGCTTCGTGCGCGACGACGGCCGCGCCGCCGTGCGCAACGAGATCTGGGTCATCCCGACCGTCGGCTGCGTCAACGGCGTCGCGCAGAAGCTGTGCCGCGACAACGCGCACCTCGTCAAGGGCACGATCGAGGGCCTCTATGCCTTCACGCACCCGTTCGGATGCAGCCAGATGGGCGACGACCACGCCCAGACGCGCAAGCTGCTGGCCGCGCTGGCGCGCCACCCCAACGCCGCGGGCGTGCTGGTGCTGTCGCTCGGCTGCGAGAACCTCACGCATGAGCAGTTCCTCGCCGAACTCGGCGAGTACGACCCCAACCGCGTCAAGTTCCTGACGTGTCAGGACGTCGAGGACGAGTTCGAGGCCGGCGCGAAGCTGCTGGCCGAGCTGGCGGAGTACGCCGGCAAGTTCGAGCGCCGCCCGGTGCCCGTGTCGGAGCTTGTCATCGGTATGAAGTGCGGCGGTTCGGACGGCCTGTCCGGCATCACCG
>CALXIU010000010.1 GCA_944388415.1 uncultured Ruthenibacterium sp.
TGGACCAGATGATGGTGGACGTGACAGACATCCCCGAGGCGAAGGCCGGGGACACGGCCACCGTGTTCGGCGGCGCGTGTTCCGACCGCGTGGGCGACCTCGCGCGCGCCGCGGACACGATCTCGTACGAGATCCTTTGCAGCATCGGCCGGCGCGTCCCGCGCGTCTATGTGGACGGCGGGCGCGAGATCAACGTCGTAGATTATTTACGAGGTGTATAAAATGAAGAAAGAAATCCTGATCGTAGTGGATTATCAGATCGACTTCGTCAATGGCACGCTGGCGAATCCTGCGGCCGCCGCACTGGAGACGGGCATCGCGGAGAAGGTGCGCGCATACCGCCGCGAGGGCAAGCCGGTGATCTTCACGAAAGACACGCACCCGGAGGACTATCTGGAGACGCGCGAGGGGCGCTTTCTGCCCGTGCCGCACTGCATCCGCGGCAGCGAGGGCTGGGGGCTGTACGGCGCGCTGGCGGAGTATGAGCAAGGCGTGCCCGACAGCGTGATGATCGCGGAGAAGGCGACGTTCGGCGCGCCCGGCCTGCCGGCGGCGGTGCGCCTGCTGTGCGGCGGCGAGCCGGAGCGCATCGAGCTGTGCGGCGTCGTGACGGACATCTGCGTGATCTCGAACGCGATCGTGCTGCACTCGGAGTTCCTGAACGCGGAGATTGTCGTGGACGGCAAACTGTGCGCGGCGATGACGCCGGAGAACCACGAGCGCGCGCTGGACGTGCTGCGCGGCATGGGCTACACGGTGCTGTGACGTCAGAAAAAAAGAGCGCCCGGGCGTTTGAGAAAAAAACGCTTCGGAAATTCGTTCGGGAGGGTAAGCCTTGCCGCCACCCCTCCGGCCCTTCGGGCCACCTCCCCTCGAAGGGGAGGCGAGACGCGCCTCTTTTCAGGTTTATCCACAAACCAAAGCGCCCGGGCCGCTGCTTTTCAGGCAGCGGCCCGGGCGTCTTTTTGGTTTTTGTCAGACGACCTTCGGGATCGTGATGGCGTGCACGGGGCACTCGTTCATGCACTGGCGACAGCCGGTGCACTTGTCGTAGTCGACGCGCGCGACGTTGTTGACGACCTTGATCGCGCCCGTGGGGCAGATTTTCTGGCACTTCATGCAGCCGATGCAGCCGGCGCTGCACGCCTTGCGCGTGAGCGCGCCGCGCTCGTGGTTGGCGCACATGACGACGGGCTTTTCGCTCTCGGGGCGGATCCAGATGACGCGCTTGGGGCATGCCTGCTCGCACGCGCCGCAGCCCGTGCACTTCTCGGGGTTGACGCGCGCGAGGCCGTTCGACACGGTGATGGCATCGAACTTGCAGGCCTGGACGCAGTCGCCGTAGCCGAGGCAGCCGTACTCGCACGCGGCGCGGCCGGCGTACAGCGCGGCGCACGCGGCGCAGGACTCGACGCCCTCATACTTATACTTGTCGGACGTGTGGTCGTAGTCGCCCTGACAGGCCACGATGGCCTTGCGCTTGACGACCTCGCCCGCCTCGACGCCCATGACGGCGGCGGCCTTTTCCGCCGCGGCCGCGCCGCCGGGCACACACTTGTTGACGGGCGCGCCCTCGACGATGGCCTTGGCATAGTCGGCGCAGCCGGCATAGCCGCACGCGCCGCAGTTGGCGCCGGGCAGGACCTCCTGCACCTGAGCGATGCGGGGGTCCTCCTCGACGTGCATGAAGTGCGCGGCGGCCACGAGGACGACGGCGCCCAGAAGGCCGACGACCGTGACGACCAGCACTGCGATCGTAATACTCATAACGTCAATCCTCCCTTATGCGCCGAAGATGTTTTCGATGATGCCGCCGAAGCCCATGAAGGACAGGCTGACGATCGAGGCGGACACCAGCGTGATGGGCAGGCCCTCGAAGCACTTCGGGGGCTTGGCTTCCTCGACGCGGCTGCGCACGCCGGAGAACATGACCATCGCCAGCATGAAGCCGAGGCCCGCGCCGACGGCGCACACCATCGCCTCCGGGAAGGTGTAACCCTCGTCGATGACGCTGATGGTCACGCCCAGCACGGCGCAGTTCGTCGTGATGAGCGGCAGATACACGCCGAGCGCCTTGTACAGCGGCGGCATGTATTTTTTCAGGATGATCTCGACGAGCTGCACCAGCACGGCGATGACGAGGATGAACACGATGGTCTGGAGGTATTCCAGCCCGTTCGCCGCGAGGACGTAGGTGTAGATGGGCCATGTGGCGGCCGTGGCGAGCGCCATGACGAACACGACGGCGCACGACATGCCGAAGGCGGAGTCCAGCTTCTTCGACACGCCCAGGAACGGGCAGATACCGAGGAACTGCACGAGAACGTAGTTATTGACGAGGATCATGGAGAAGAAGATCATCGCGAGCTTTGCCGCCATTACGCCTCGCCTCCTTTCGCGGTTTCACAATTTCCGTGGCACATCGAGGCGGACGGGCAGCCCTCGCAGCCGACGCCGCGCTTGACACGGTTGTTTGTCTTCGTCTCGATGAAGATGACGAGCGCCATCAGGCAGCCGAACACGAAGAAGCCGCCCGGCGGGGTGATGAACACGGTCATCGAGTCGATGGACTCGGGGATGATGCGGATGCCGAACCACGTGCCGGCGCCGAGGATCTCGCGGATGGAGCCCATGCACACGAGCGTCAGCGTAAAGCCAAGGCCCATGCCGAGGCCGTCGAGCGCGGAGTTGAGCACGTTGTTCTTCGAGGCAAACATCTCGGCGCGGCCGAGGATGATGCAGTTGACGACGATCAGCGGCAGGAAGATGCCGAGCGCGGAGTCCAGCTCCGCCATGAACGCCTTGACGAGCATTTGCAGAATGGTGACGAACGTCGCGATGACGGTGATGTACGCCGGCAGGCGGACCTTGTCGGGGATGACCTTGCGCAGCGCGGAGATGGCCATGTTCGAGCAGATGAGCACGAACGTGGCCGCGAGGCCCATGCCAAGGCCGTTGAACGCCAGCGTCGTGACGGCCAGCGTCGGGCACGTGCCGAGCACAAGGCGCAGCGACGGGTTCTCTTTGAGAAGGCCGTTCGTCAGGATCTTTGCTTTTCCTTTCATATTACGTCAGCCCTCCCCCGTGATGGTTTGATACGCCTTGATGGCGGCGTTGACGCCGTTCAGCGCACCGTTCGTGGAGAACGTCGCGCCGGACAGTCCGTCGATGTCAGAGAGCGTCATCTCAGACGCCGCGCGGCCCGCGAACTGGTCCTGGAACGCCGCGTCCTTGACCTTCTGGCCGAGGCCCGGCGTCTCGTCGTTGTCGAGGAACTTGACGGCCACGATCTCGCCGTCGGCGCTGAACGCGACCATGACGGGCACGTCGCCGCCGTAGCCCTTGGCCGCGGCGCTGATGACGTAGCCCGCGCCGTTGTCGGCGGCGTACGCCTCGGTGACGTTCTCAACGTCGACCTCGACCTCGGTGAACGCGCCCTCCGCCTCCGGCAGCAGCGCGGTGCGCGTCTCGTTGGCGATGCGGATGGTGTTCTCCTCAATGATGGGCGCGGTGACGCCGTTGGTGTAGGCCAGAAGCGCGCTGGTGACGACGCAAATGACGACGAGCGTCACGACGGGGCGCAGAAAATCTTCCCAGAGTTTCATTTCTTCTTGCCTCCCCCCAGCGGTACCTGACGCGTCAGGCGGTTGATGTACGGAACGAACAGGTTCATGATGAGGATCGAGAAGCTGACGCCCTCAGCCATGTTGCCCCAGAAGCGGATGGCGCACGTCAGGATGCCGAGGCAGATGCCGAACACGAGCTTGCCTTTCAGCGTGAAGGGGCTGGTGACGTAGTCCGTGGCCATGAAGATGGCGCCGAGCAGCAGGCCGCCCGACAGCACTTGCAGCAGCACGTCCTGTCCGCACAGAAGGCTGAACACCGCTACGGTGCCGATGTACGACAGCGGGATGGCGGCGCTGATGGTCTTTGTGGCGACGAGGTAGATGCCGCCGAGGATGAGCGCCGCGGCGCACGTCTCACCCAGCACGCCGCCGTGCTGGCCAAGCAGCAGCTCGGGCAGCGCCTCGATGCCGGACACTCCCGCGACGAGCGGCGTGGCGCTGGTGAACGCGTCGACGCCCGTGCTCTTCGGGAAGCCGTACGTCGTCATGCGGCCCGCGAAGCCGACGGCCAGCGCGATGCGGCCGACGAGCGCGGGGTTGGCGAAGTTCATGCCGAGGCCGCCGAACATCTGCTTGACGACGACGATGGCGACGAACGCGCCGACGACGGCGATCCACAGGGGGATCGTGGACGGCAGGTTGAACGCGAGGATCATGCCCGTGACGACGGCCGAGAGGTCGCCGACGGGGATGGGCTTTTTCATCAGCTTGCAGTAGCCCGCCTCGAACAGCACGCACGCGATGACGGTAACGGCGGTGACGGCGATGGCGCGCAGGCCGAACACGAAGCCCGAAACGAAGAACGCCGGGAGCAGCGCGATGATGACGTTACCCATCAGGCCGCGCGTGGAGGAAGTGTCCACGATGTGCGGGGACGCGGAGACGATCAGTGTCTTCTTGTTGTCTGCCATCACTTCTTACCTCCCTTCCTCTGCGCGAGTTTCGCGAGATTCATTGTCTGCGTGACGGGGCGCTTGGCCGGGCAGACGAAGCTGCACGTGCCGCACGCGATGCACAAATCGACCATCAGGGCGTTCAGGGCGTCCGTGTCGCCCTTGTTGAGCGCGCCCGCGATCTCGACCGGCGACAGGCCCATTGGGCACGCAGCGATGCAGCGGCCGCAGCGGATGCACGCGCCGGGCGCGGGGATGTGGGCGTCCTTCTCGGTGAACGCGAGGATCGCGTTGTTCTGCTTGAGGACGGGCATCTCCTCGTCGGCAACGGCGGTGCCCATCATCGGACCGCCCATCAGCACCTTGACCTCGTCTTTGACGCCGCAGTGCGCCAGCACGGCCGAGATCGGCGTGCCGATGATGACCTCGAGGTTCTGCGGCTCGGAGACGGCGGAGCCGTCGACGGTCAGGCGCTTCGTCGTGAGCGGCATGCCCGTCTTGAGGAATTTGCCGAGCGTCGAGACGGTGGTGACGTTCATCACGATGACGCCCGCGTCCGCAGGCAGGCCGCCGCGCGGGACCTCGCGGCCCGTGCACGTCTCGATGAGGATCTTCTCCGCACCCTGCGGGTAGACGCT
>CALXIU010000011.1 GCA_944388415.1 uncultured Ruthenibacterium sp.
CGGTCTTTGTTCTGGGCGTCGCCAATGCGTCCGGCGTCATCACGGGCAACACGCTCGGCGCGGGCGACCGCGAGCGGGCGCAGCGGGGCGGGATGGCCTTCTTCCTTCTGGGCACGGCGATCGGCGCCATCGGCGCGGTGTTTGTCGTCATTGTGGGCCGCTACAGCCTTGCGATCTACAACATCGGAGATACCACCGTGGACATCGCCAACCAGCTGATGCTGGCGGTGGCCGTCACAACGATTTTCCAGTCAGCCAACTCCATTCTGATGAAAGGCGTTCTGCGCGCCGGCGGCGATACGCGCTTTCTCATGATCACGGACGCGCTGTTCTTCTGGGCGCTTGCGCTTCCGCTGGGCTATTTTGCGGGCCTTGTGTGGGATATCAGCCCGTTTTTGATCTATATCTGCCTGCGCAGCGATCAGATCGTCAAGGCCGTCGTGTGCGTGTTCCGCCTCGCCAGCGGGAAGTGGGTCAAGCGCCTCGTCCCGCTGAAGAGCGGAAACTGCTGAACAAAAGGAGAGAGCATCATGAATTTCAATGCATTGACAGAATATCTCGATTCCATCGAGAAACAATACGGCATCCCGTACTGCGACTGCGCCGTGACGTACCGGCACAACACGGTTTTCCGACATATGACAGGCCGGTATGACGCGGCAGGATCAAAGCCCACCAACATTTCCGTTCTGTACCGGCTGTTCTACGGCACAAAGATCGCCGCGTGCGTTTGTGTGATGCAGATGGTCGAGCGCGGAAAGCTGGGTCTGTACGACGAGCTGTCGAAATACCTTCCTGAATTTTCTGTGATGAAGGTGGCGGACAACTTCGACTATCATGTCGTGCCGACCGTCTGGCCGCAGATCGGCGACCCGTGCCATATCGCGCACCGTTCCATCCGCATCATCGACCTGCTCACCATGTCGGCGGGGTTTACATACGACACTTCCGCGCAGAGCGTCGTCGAGCTGAGCAAGGCCACCGGCCGCAAAGCGTCTACGAGAGATTGCATCCGGGCGCTGGCGAAAATGCCTCTGATGTACGAGCCGGGCGGGCACTGGGCGTACAGCCTCGCGCATGACGTGCTGGCGGCAGTCATCGAGGTGGTCTCCGGCCGGAGATACAGCGACTACCTGCGCGAAAACATCTTTGCCCCGCTGGGCGATGAGGACTTCTGCTTCCATCCCGACGCCTCCATGGCGCAGCGGCTGGGACACCTCTACTCCAAGGACCGTATCACAGGCGCAATCGGAGACGACGACGGTGTGTACAGCGGCAGTTTTTCGTTCACGGATGAGTACGAGAGCGGCGGCGCGGGCCTCATCACCACCGTCAGCGCATACAGCAAGCTGATCGACGCGCTGAGCTGCGGCGGAACGGCCTACAACGGCGCGCGCATTCTGAGCCCGGAGACGGTGGAACTCTTCGCCACGCCTTACACGTCCGGCGCCACGCAGGAGGACTTCACGTTTTTCCGCCGCAAACGCATCGACTATGCCTATGGCCTCGGCGTTCGTGTCCGCGTGAACGAGGCGGACGGACGCTCCCCGCTCGGCGAATTCGGCTGGGACGGCGCGGCCGGGAGTTATTTCCTCGTCGATCCCAAAAACGGTCTGGGCATCGTGTATGCGCAGCACGTGATGGGCTGCATCGAGGCATTTGACAACATCCACCCGACAGTGCGCGATCTGGTTTACGAAGCCATGGAGCTCTGAGCTGCGCGCGGAACAGGAGTTTGCTTATGAAAAAGATCTCAGTCAACGGCGTCACGCTCGCCTATGAGGAGCTTGGCTCGGGCGACGACGTGATCATCGCCTCGCAAAATCATTTTTCTCCGAACTACTATGCCAGACTGCTGGCCGAGGAACCCTATCACTATCACGTATATCTCTTGGTGATGCGCGGATACGGCGAATCCACGCATATCTACAGCAAGGAACCGCAGGATTTCACCAGGCTCTGGAGCGAGGACGTCATCTCATTCGCTGAGGCGCTCGGCATTCGGAAATTTTTCTACACAGGCCACTCACACGGCAATTATCCCGGCTGGTACATGTGCTTCCACCGGCCGGAGCTTCTGCGCGGGTTTGTCAGCTGCGACGGCATCCTCCAGTTCCATATGCCTCACACGGGCGGCACGCCCGCGAAGGCGCCCGGGTTTGACATCGCAAGCATGATCGGAAACGAGGAGGAGATCCGCAAAGTCGTCAGCCGTGAAGACTCGCCGACGCAAAATCCCCAGCGCCTCGAGCGCCGCAAACAGAATCAGGCCGATGCGTTCCGGCGCTGGATGACGATGGAGCCGGAGGAGTTTCTCATCAACAATGAGAACTTTGCCGTCACGGATGCAAAAACGCCGGAAGAGCTGTATCAGCTGGTCAAACGGATATCCGTCCCGGTGCTGCTCGTCAACGGCGGGATGGACACCGTCTGCACCATGGAAGAAGTCCTGCAGATCGGCAGGATGATCCCGGGGGCAAAGCTGGTCATGTACCAGAACATGGGCCACAGCG
>CALXIU010000012.1 GCA_944388415.1 uncultured Ruthenibacterium sp.
GGCTCTTCGACGAAAAGCGCGTGATCGCGGCCATCCGCAAGGCCGACACGCCGTTTCTCTGCGAGCTGCGCGCGCGGGATGACTGCCTCGTGATCGACCTCGACGAAGTGGAGGAGACAGAATGAACATCGGTTGCATCGTGATGGCGGCGGGAAAGAGCGAGCGCTTCGGCAAGAACAAGCTGCTCGCGCCGCTCGCGGGAAAGCCTCTGCTGGCACATACGCTGGACGCTCTGCCGCGCGAAAGGCTCGCGCGCATCGTCGCCGTGACGAGCGACAGCGCCGTCACCGCGCTGTGCGGGGCGTGCGGCGTTCCCGCCGTGCAGTACGAAGGCGGGCCGCAGAGCGAGACGGTGCGCCGCGGCATGGAGAGGATGGACGGCATGGACGGCTGCCTTTTTGTCCAGGGCGACCAGCCGCTTTGCACGGCGCAGAGCGTCGCGCGGCTGCTGGATGATTTCGCCGCCGCGCCCTTCGACGTGCACCGCCTCGCGTTCGGGGATACGCCCGGCAGCCCCGCCGTCTTTCCGGCGCGCCTGTTCCCCGCGCTGCGCGCTCTCTCGGGCGAGCGCGGCGGCATGGCCGCGGCGCGCGCGGCGGGCGCGGACGTGCGTCTCACACAGGCGGATCACGCGTGGGAACTGCTTGATGCGGACACGGAAAAAGCGTTATCCGAACTCGAGAAAATTTTTTCTGCAAAAAGTCTGTAAACGCTGAAATATAAACGCTCCGCAGCGATGCGGAGCGTGATTTTTTTAGAGTAAAGTTTATGGAATATACACAGCGCCCGAAACGGCGCTTTGGCCAGAAAATAGAAAAAGCGGGAGACCACTTGAAAGGGGTCGGGGGCGGTGCTATACTAAAGGCGCAGTCGAGGGACTGCATAAATAGTCGAAGAGATTGTCTGATTTTTAACAGCCAGCTGTAACGGAGTGCTCTGCGCACGGGTTGGGCCGAAAGGGACGGAAGTCCATCACGGGCTTCCCTTAGTTACAGGCGGCTGTTTTTTCATGCTCTTCGCAATCGAATACCAGACTATTATGAAAGCGGCTGTAACGGAGTGCTTCGCGCAAGGGCTGCAAAATCGCCGAAGGGCGGTTTTGACCCGGCTTCCGATACGGCCGCTTGCGCGTTTCGGAAGAAGGCGGGACATCTCCGATGAAAAGCATAGGGAGCAAACACAACGGAGCGAGAAAAGGAGAATGAACATGTATCTGCTGGGAAACGGACGCCTTGTCACGCGGGATGTTAAAAATCCCTTCCTGGAAAACGGCTGTGTCGCCATCGAGGGAAACCTGATCGCCGAGGTCGGCGAGACCGCGGCCCTTCGCGCGAAGTACCCCGACGCGAAGTTCATGGACGCCAAGGGCGGCGTCATCATGCCGGGCTTCATCAACGCGCACAACCACATCTATTCCGCGTTCGCGCGCGGTTTGACGATCCGCGGCAACAACCCCACGAACTTTCTCGAGGTGCTCGACCAGCAGTGGTGGACGATCGACCGCCATCTGCTTTTGAAGGACACGAAGGCCAGCGCCGACGCGACGTATCTCGACTGCATCGAGAACGGCGTCACCACCGTGTTCGACCATCACGCCAGCTACGGCGAGATCGCGGGCAGCCTGTTCGCCATCGCCGAGAGCGCGAAGGAGTTCGGCGTGCGCACGAATCTGTGCTATGAGATCAGCGACCGCGACGGCGAGGAGAAGATGCGCGCCGCCGTCAAGGAGAACGTCGACTTCATCCGCTTCGCCCAGAAGGACGAGACCGACATGGTCAAGGGTATGATGGGCATGCACGCGCCGTTCACGCTCTCGAACAAGACGCTCGAGTACTGCGCGGCCGAGAAGCCCGACGGCGCGGGCTATCACATCCATGTCGCCGAGGGCATCGACGATCTGTACGACAGCCTCACGAAGTACAACAAGCGCCTGATGTTCCGTCTGCACGACATGGGCATCCTCGGCGACAAGACCATCTGCGGCCACTGCATCTACATCAACGAGGCAGAGATGGACCTCGTGAAGAGCACGGACACGATGGTCGTCCACAACCCCGAGAGCAACATGGGCAACGCCGTGGGCTGCCCGCCCGTTCTGAAGATGTTCGAAAAGGGCATCCTGATCGGCCTCGGCACCGACGGCTACACGAACGACATGCTCGAGAGCTACAAGGTGGCGAACGTGCTGCACAAGCACAACGCCTGCAAGCCGAACGTCGCGTGGGGCGAGATCCCGTCCATGCTGTTCGAGAACAACCGCCGCATGGCCGCGCGCTTCTATGAAAAGCCCGTCGGCATCCTCGCGCCGGGCGCGTACGCCGACGTGATCGTGCTCGACTACGATCCGCTCACGCCGATGACGGCGCAGAACGTCAACAGCCATCTGCTGTTCGGCTGCAACGGGCACAACGTCGTCACGACGATCATCAACGGCGTTGTGAAGATGGAAAATCGCGAACTCGTGGGCATCGACAAGGCCGCCGTCCTCGCGCACTGCCGCGAGGAGGCCGCCGATCTGTGGAAGCGCATCAACGAGGGCCGCTGAAAAAGGAAAACCGCCGCCGGGAACGGGAGCGTCCCGGCGGCTGACACAGAGAACGGAAACACAAAGAGCAATGGAGGAGTACTTATGAGCGACATCATGCGTCCTATTCCCTTCGGCGAACTGATGAACTGGGTGCTGGAGGAGTACCGCGCCGAGGGCACGATCTTCGGGGTCAACGAGCTGTACCGCCACACGAGCGGTAAGACGCTGCCCATCTTTACCGAGCACGTTGAGACGCCGTTCGGCCCGGCCGCAGGCCCGCACACGCAGCTGGCGCAGAACCTGATCGCCGCGTATGTCGGCGGCAGCCGTTTCTTCGAGGTCAAGACCGTCCAGATCATCGACGGCGAGGACCTTCCCGTCTCGAAGCCCTGCATCAAGGCCGAGGACGAGTGCTACAACGTCGAGTGGAGCACCGAGCTGCGCGTCCCGCAGGCGTACGAGGAGTACGTCAAGGCGTGGTTTGCCATCAAGCTGCTGTCGAAGTCGATGGGCTTCGGCTCGCCCGACGGCTTCGTGTTCAACATGAGCGTCGGCTACGATCTCGCGGGCATCAAGAGCGAGAAGGTCGACAAGTACATCGAGGGCATGAAGGACGCGTCCGCGAGCGCCGTCTGGGCCGAGTGCGCCGCGTGGGCGAAGGAGAACCTCGACCGCCTGCCCGGCATCGACGCCGCGTACGTCGACGCCATCAACCCGCACATCTGCACGTCCATCACGCTGTCGACGCTGCACGGCTGCCCTCCCGATGAGATCGAACGCATCGCGACGTACCTCATCACCGAGAAGAAGCTCAACACGTACATCAAGTGCAACCCGACACTGCTCGGCTATGAGTTCGCGCGCAAGACGATGGACGATATGGGCTACGACTACATCGTCTTCGACGACCACCACTTCAAGGCCGACCTCCAGTTCGCCGACGCCATCCCGATGTTCCGCCGCCTGCTCGCGCTGTGCGAGGCCAACGGCGTCGAGTTCGGCGTCAAGCTGACGAACACGTTCCCCGTCACGATCGCCGCGGGCGAGCTGCCGGGCGAGGAGATGTACATGAGCGGCAAGAGCCTGTACCCGCTGTCCATCTCGCTGGCCGAGCGCGTCGAGAAGGAGTTCGACGGCAAGCTGCGCGTCTCGTACTCCGGCGGCGCGGATCAGTACAACATCGCGGACATCTTCGCGTGCGGCGTGTGGCCCATCACGATGGCCACGACGCTTCTGAAGCCCGGCGGATACAACCGCCTGCGCCCCATCGCGGACATTCTCACGAAGATGGAGTACAAGGCGTTCGACGGCGTGGACGTCGCGGCGCTGACCGCGCTGGCCGCGAAGGCGAAGACGGACGCGCATCACGTTAAGCCCGTCAAGCCGCTGCCCAGCCGCAAGATGAAGAAGGACGTGCCGCTTATCGACTGCTTTACCGCCCCGTGCTCCGAGCAGTGCCCCATCCATCAGGACATCCCCGAGTACCTGCGCCTCGTCGGCGAGGGCAGGTACGAGGACGCGCTGCGCGTCATCTGCGAGAAAAACCCGCTGCCGTTCATCACCGGCACCATTTGCAGCCACACCTGCATGTCGAAGTGCACGCGCAATTTCTATGAGGAGTCCGTGCACATCCGCGACGCGAAGCTCGCGGCGGCCGAGGGCGGCTTTGCCGCGTACGCGAAGACGCTCAAGGCGGGCGCGCCGTGCGGCGCGAACGTCGCCGTCGTGGGCGGCGGCCCCGCCGGCATGGCCGCGGCGCACCTGCTGGCGCGCGGCGGCGCGAAGGTCACCGTGTTTGAGAAGCGCGACAGCCTCGGCGGCATCGTCAAGCACGTCATCCCCGCGTTCCGCATCTCCGACGAGGCCATCGCAAACGACGCCTCGATGCTCGAGGCGCTCGGCGTCACCGTCAAGCTGAACACCGAGGTCGCCGACGCCCGCGCGCTGCTGGGCGAGGGCTACACGCACGTCGTCATCGCGAACGGCGCGTGGGAGCACGGCTCGCTGCGCCTCGAGGGCGACGCGGCGCTGAACGTCATCGAGTTCCTTGAAAAGCAGAAAAACGCGCCCGAGACGCTCAGCCTCGGCAAGAACGTCGTCGTCATCGGCGGCGGCAACACCGCGATGGACGCCGCCCGCGCCGCGAAGCGCGCCGGGGGCGTGGAGCACGTGCGCCTTGTCTACCGCCGCACGAAGCGCTACATGCCCGCCGACGCGGAGGAGCTGGAACTCGCCATCGCCGACGGCGTGGAGTTCTGCGACCTGATGGCCCCGAAGGCGCTCAAAGACGGCGTGCTGACGTGCGAGGTCATGGAGCTCGGCGCGCCCGACGCGTCCGGCCGCCGCAGCCCGCAGCCCACGGGCCGCATGGTCGAGATCCCCGCCGACACCGTCATCTCCGCCATCGGCGAAAAGGTCGACACGGCGTACTTTGAAAAGAGCGGCGTCGCCGTCGACGAGCGCGGCCGCGCCGTGACGGACGACGCGTGCAAGTCGAACGGCATCTATGTCATCGGCGATTCGCGCCGCGGCCCCGCCACCGTCGTGGAGGCCATTGCGGACGCTGCCGCGGCCGTGCGCGACATCCTCGGCGCGCCCGAGGCTGCGCACATCGCGCTGAACGCCGCGCCCGCCGAGCTGAAGGCCCGCCGCGCCGAGCTGCGCGGCTACCTCGACGCGAAGACGGAAGGCTCCCGCTGCCTCGGCTGCGAGACGGTGTGCGAGAACTGCGTCGACGTGTGCCCGAACCGCGCGAACATCGCCGTCCGCGTGCCCGGCCTCGCGAAGGAGCAGATCGTCCACGTCGACAAGATGTGCAACGAGTGCGGCAACTGCGCCGTGTTCTGCCCGTACGCCAGCGCGCCGTACAAGGATAAGTTCACGCTGTTTGCGTCCGAGGCCGACATGGCCGATTCCACGAACGCGGGCTTCTGCGTGCTGGACGCCGCCGCGCTCCGCGTGAAGGTGCGCCTTGGCGCGGACGAGTACGAGACGGCGCTCGCGTCCGACACGCGCACGTACGCGCCGCTCAAGGCGCTGATGGAGGCCGTCATCCGCGACTACGCCTACTGCCTGTGAGCGGAGGGAGGCGAGCGCTGTGACCATCATCAAACACGGAATGCTCGTTCTGCCCGGCGGCGTCTGCCGGGGGGAGCTGGCGTTTGAAAACGGCGTCATCACGAAGATAGCGCCCGCCATTGAGGCGGGCGCGGACGACGCGGTCTGCGACGCGTCGGGCTGCCTCGTGTTCCCGGGCTTCATCGACGGGCACACGCACCTCGACATGGAGAGCGGCGCCACCGTCACGGCCGACGACTTCGCGTCCGGCTCGTGCGCGGCGGCGTGCGGCGGCACAACGACGCTCGTGGACTTCGCCACGCAGGACAAGGGCCACACGCTGTGCGAGGCCCTCGACGCGTGGCACAAAAAGGCCGACGGCAGGTGCGCGTGCAACTACGCGTTCCACATGGCCGTCACCGACTGGAACGAGCGCACGCGCGATGAGCTGCCCGTGATGCGCGAGCGGGGCGTCACGTCGTTCAAGGCGTACTACGCCTACGACAATTTGCGTCTCGACGACGCGCAGATGTACGAGCTTCTCTGCGCGCTGCGCCCGATGAACGGCGTGCTCGGCGTCCACTGCGAAAACGGCACGCTCGTCAACGAGCTGCAAAGGCAGCAGCTCGCGAAGGGCGTTACCGGCCCGGCGGGACATCCCGCGTCGCGCCCGCCCGTCGTGGAGGCGGAGGCCATCCGCCGCCTGTGCGCTGTCGCGAAGCTCGCGGACAGCCCCGTGCACATCGTCCACCTCTCGAGCGCCGAGGGCCTCGCGGAGGTGCGCCGCGCGCGCGAGGCGGGCCAGACCGTGTGGGCCGAGACGTGCCCGCAGTACCTCGTGCTCGACGAGTCGCGCTACGCGCTCGAGGGCTTCGAGGGCGCGAAGTACGTCATGAGCCCGCCGCTGCGCTCGGAGGCCGACCGCGACGCGCTGCGCGAGGCGGTGCGAAACGGCGAGATCGACACGATCTCCACCGACCATTGCAGCTACCGTTTCGACACGCAGAAGACGCTTGGCAAGGACGATTTCACGAAGATCCCGAACGGCGCGCCTGGCATCGAGCACCGCCCGGCGCTCATCTACACGAGCTTTGTGGCCGAGGGCGAGCTGACGCCCGCGGCAATGTGCCGTCTGCTTGCGGAGAATCCCGCAAAGCTGTTCGGCATGTGGCCGCGCAAGGGGTGTCTGGCCGAGGGGTCGGACGCCGACATCACCGTATGGGACCCGGACGTCCGCTGGACGATCCGCGCCAGCGAGCAGCACCAGAAGGTGGATTACACGCCCTACGAGGGCTTTGAAGCGATCGGCCGTCCCCGCGCTGTGTTCGTGAACGGGGAGCTGGCGGCAAAGGACGGCGAGCCGACAGGCGCGCTCGCCGGACGCTATGTGAAGCGATGAGGCAAAAAAGGAGGCTGGCATGTACACTCTGTATGTGAACGGTGTGGAATACCACACCGAAAAGAACAGCAAGCTGCTGGATTATCTGCGGGACGACCTGCGGCTGACCAGCGTGAAAAACGGCTGCGGCGAGGGCGCGTGCGGAACGTGCACCGTTCTCGTGGACGGTAAAAAGACCAAGGCGTGTGTCTTCCGGCTCGAGAAGCTGGACGGCAAGCACATCACGACCGTCGAGGGCCTGACCGAGCGCGAGCGCGACGTGTACGTCTACGCGTTCGGCCAGACGGGTGCGGTGCAGTGCGGTTTCTGCATCCCCGGTATGGTCATCTGCGCCAAGGCGCTGCTTGACGAAAACCTCGATCCCACGCCCGACGACGTGAAAAAGGCCATCCGCGGCAACATCTGCCGCTGCACGGGCTACGTGCGCATCGAGCAGGCGATCCTGCTCGCCGCGAAGATGTTCCGCGAGAACCTGCCCGTGCCCGACGACGGCTCCGACGCGCGCATCGGCCACCTCTTCCCGCGCGTCGACGTCGCGGAGAAGGTGCTCGGCACCGGCCTCTTCGTGGACGACATCGTCGTGCCCGGCATGATCTACGCAAAGGCGCTGCGCGCGAAGTACCCGCGCGCCCGCGTTGAGAAGATCGACCTCACACGCGCGCTCGCGCATCCGGACGTCGTGAAGATCCTCACGGCGAAGGATGTGCCGTTCAACAAGACAGGCCACATCATTCAGGACTGGGACGTGCTGATCGCCGAGGGCGACTGCACGCGCTACATCGGCGACGCCATCGTGCTCGTCGCCACGAACCACAAGGAGACGCTCGACGAGGTGCTCGACCTCGTGGACGTCACGTACACGGAGCTCGAGCCCCTCACCGACCCGCGCGAGGCGATGAAGGAGGGCGCGCCGAAGCTGCATGAGAACGGAAACATCCTCACGAAGCAGGTCTTGCGCCGCGGCGACGCCGACAAGGCCATCGCGGAGGCGGCGTACGTCGTCACGCAGCACTACTCCACGCCGATGACGGACCACGCGTTCATGGAGCCGGAGTGCGCCATCGGCATCCCGGACGGCGACGGCGGCCTCTTGATGTACACGGCCAGCCAGTCCGTCTACGACGAGCAGAAGGAGATCAGCCGGATGCTCAAGCTCCCGCCCGAGAAGGTGCGCTGCCAGACGAAGCTCGTCGGCGGCGGCTTCGGCGGCAAGGAGGACATGAGCGTCCAGCACCACGCCGCGCTGATGGCGTGGGCCACCGGCAAGCCCGTCAAGGTCAAGTTCTCCCGTCAGGAGAGCATCAACATCCACACGAAGCGCCACGCGATGGAGACGGACGTCACCACCGCGTGCGACAAGGACGGCAAGCTCGTCGCGATGAAGGCGTTGCTCATCTCCGACTGCGGCGCGTACGCGTCGCTCGGCGGCCCGGTCTTGCAGCGCGCGTGCACGCACGCGGGCGGCCCGTACAACTTCCAGAACGTCGACATCACCGGCATCTGCGTCTACACGAACAACGTGCCGGGCGGCGCGTACCGCGGCTTCGGCGTCACGCAGAGCTGCTTTGCGGGCGAGGTCAACCTCGACCTGCTGGCCGAGAAGGTCGGCATCTCCCCGTGGGAGATGCGCTACCGCAACGCCATCCGCCCCGGTCAGGAGCTGCCGAACGGCCAGATCGCCTCGCACGACACGGCCTATGTCGAGTGCCTCGAGGCCGTGAAGGAGGCGTTCGAGAGCAGCCCGTACGCCGGTATCGCAGGCTGCATGAAGAACAGCGGCGTCGGCGTCGGTCTGCCCGACATCGGCCGCTGCCGCCTCGCCGTCGTCGACGGCGTCGTGCACATCCGCACCAGCGCCGCCTGCATGGGGCAGGGCGTCGCCACCGTCTGCACGCAGCTCGTGCACGAGGTCACGGGCGTCGCGCCGAAGCAGATCTTCCACGAGCGCGCGGACAC
>CALXIU010000013.1 GCA_944388415.1 uncultured Ruthenibacterium sp.
CTGGATCGTGCCATGAAGAATCTGAACGGCGGCGATTCGGTCTACAATCACCGTGGATTTTTGGTTCTGTGAGGTGGATCATGCCCAGAAAACCCAAACGCCCCTGCCGTTATCCCGGCTGCCCGAACCTGTCGGACGAGGTGTACTGCGAGGAGCACCGCGGTCTGTATGCCAGGGAAAGCGCCCACCGCCGCGGCTATGGTCATGAATGGCGCACGGCGCGTGAGCGATTCCTGCGCCGGAATCCGCTGTGCGTGGAATGCCTCAAGCGCGGGAGGATCGCCCCGGCGACGGTGGTCGACCACATCGTTCCGCATCGCGGAGACGAGAAGCTGTTCTGGGATGAGCGAAACTGGCAGGCGCTGTGCAAGGCTTGCCATGACCGCAAAACCGGAAGTGGATTGTAGCCAGCGGCGTGACCGCCTTGACGGCGTGGCATGATTGTGCTATAATTGTGCTACGACGTAAGAGGAGGTGTCGCTATGCAGATCGTGCCGATTCGGGATTTGCGCAATACCAACGAGATCAGCGAACGCTGCAGGCAAAGCGCTGAACCGATATTCGTTACGAAGAACGGATATGGTGATATGGTCATCATGAGCATGGAGACTTACGAGCGAACGGTGGCCATGGCGGAGGTGTATCGCAAGCTGATGCAGGCGGAAGCGGAAATGGATGCGGGCAAGGCGATTGACGGCGAAGCCGCTTTTGCCGCGTTGAAGGCGAGGTACAGATAAAGGATGTACCAATACAGACTGATGCCATCCGCCGTCCAGGATCTGCAGGAAATCGCGGACTATATTGCGGAGCAGTTGAGCGCGCCGGAGAGTGCGATCCGGCTGCTGAAAAAAGTGGAGGAAGCGATCCGGTCGGCCTGTGCTTTTCCGCTATCCCTTCCGCTGGTAAACGATGAACTGTTGCGGATGAAGGGATACCGAAAAATCCTGGTGGACAACTACATCGTGTTTGTCCTGCCGGATCAGAAAAATGAAGCGTTGAACGTCATGCGCGTGCTGTACTATGCCCGAGACTACTTCAAAGAGCTTTGATGAATAAAACAGAATAGCATTAAGCACTTTGGCAAACCGCCGAGGTGCTTTTTTCATGTTCAAAATCAGGAGGATCGCCATGCATAACCCATTCGCCCGGTTTTTCCGCGCGCGGGACAAGCCCAACAAACAGGCATCTCCCCAGGACGCCGTCTCCGCCGCGCCGGGCTTTTACTACGGGACAAGCCTTGCGGGGAAGTCCGTCACGCCCACTTCCGCCATACAGGTCTCCGCGGTTTACGCCTGCGTGCGGGTCATCGCTGAGACCGTAGCCAGTCTGCCCCTGCATGTGTATGAGACAACGGACACAGGCAGCCGCAAGGCCAATGAGCATCCGCTCTACCGCCTGCTGCACGACGAGCCGAATACCGAGATGACCAGCTTTGTCTGGCGGGAGACGATGCTCAGCCATCTGCTCCTGTACGGAAACAGCTATTGCCAGATCATCCGAAGCGGGCGCAGCAAAATCGTGGGTCTGTATCCGCTGCTGCCCGACCGCATGACCGTAGACAGGGACAGCAAGGGCAAATTGACCTATACCTACACGACCTCCGACGGAAAGATCGCCTATCTTGCCCCGGAGGATGTGCTGCACATTCCCGGGCTTGGCTTTGACGGCGTCATGGGCTACAGCCCCATCGCGCTGGAGAAGGCGGCCATCGGCCTGGGCATCGCCGCCGAGGAATACGGCAGCAAGTTCTTTGCCAACGGCGCGCGGCCATCGGGCATCCTGACGCATCCCAATACGGTAAAGGACCCCGCTGCGCTGCGCGCGAGCTGGAACGCGGCCTATGGCGGCTCGGGAAACGCCAGCCGTGTCGCGGTGCTGGAAGAGGGCATGACGTTTACGCCCCTGTCGATTCCCAACAACGAGGCGCAATTCTTGGAAACACGGAAGTTTCAGGTGACGGAGATCTGCCGCATCTTCCGCGTGCCGCCGCACATGATCGGCGATCTGGAGCGCGCGACGTTTTCCAACATCGAATCGCAGAACATTTCCTTTGCGGTCCATACCATCCGCCCGTGGCTGGTGCGCATCGAACAGGCGGTCAACCGCGCCCTGATCCCGGAAAACGAGAAGGGCCGCTTCTATGCACAGTTCAACATCGACGGTCTGATGCGTGGCGACTACAAAAGCCGTATGGAGGGCTATGCCATCGCCCGCCAGAACGGCTGGATGAGCGCCAACGACATCCGCGCGCTGGAGAACCTGAACCCCATCTCCGAGGAGGAAGGCGGGGACGCGTATCTGGTCAACGGCAACATGATCCCCATCAGCCTTGCCGGGCTTGGCGTGCTTATGGGACTGGCGCAGCAAAGCGATGCGGAGGCGGCAGAGGAAGAACCTGCGCCGGCGGAAAAGGAGGATGGTGAAAACGGCGAAACAAATGACACTGGGCAGTCTCTTTGACGGCATCGGCGGTTTCCCGCTGGCCGGCGTCTATGCGGGTATGAAGCCCGTGTGGGCGTCGGAGATCGAGCCGTTCCCCATACGGGTAACGGAGAAGAGGCTGCCCGGCATGAAGCATTACGGCGATATCCATCGCCTGTCCGGCGCGGGGCTGGAGCCCGTGGACGTGGTCACGTTTGGCTCGCCGTGCCAGGATCTCTCCATTGCCGGGAAACGCGGCGGCCTTGAAGGCGCGCGCTCCGGCCTGTTTTATCAGGCCGTGAGGATCATACAGGAAATGAGGGATGCGACCAATGGACAATACCCGAAATGGGCTGTGTGGGAGAATGTGCCGGGCGCCCTGTCCTCTCACGATGGGGAGGATTTCCGGCAGGTCCTTGAAAGCCTCCTCCGCGTCAAAGACCCCGAAGCAAATGTTCCTCTGCCGGAGAACCATAAATGGCTGCCGGCAGGAGAGATCATGGGCGACGGTTATTCTCTCGCCTGGCGAGTGCTCGACGCGGCGCAGGGTTGGGGCGTCGCACAAAGACGAAAACGTGTATTTGCTGTCCTCGATCTTGCAGGACAACGCGCCGGACAGGTACTCTTTGAGTCCGAAGGCGTGTCGGGGTATACTCCGCCGCGCGGCGAAGCGAGGCAAGGAGCTGCCGCAGGTGCTGCGGGAGGCGTTGGAGCGGCAGGCTGCGCAGGGCTAAGCACCGGCGGCTTCTGTACAGGCCAGAGCAGCGCAAGCCGAAGCGACGGGTACGGCGAAGAACGCGCGCCCACGCTGCGGGGAGGAAAACCTCCGGGCGTCGCCATAGGCTTCAACCCTACGGACGGTCGAATCCGTATCAACAGGGATGGTATTTGTCAGACGCTCTGCTCACGAATGGGAACAGGCGGCAATCAAACGCCGTTGACGCTCAAGATCCGCTCCGGGTGCGAGGGCGGCGGCAAGGGCGCGCTTATCCAGCGAGAACTGTCCGCCACGCTCGGATGCAACAACGACCAGACATTGTTCGCGCCCGTCGCGTATGGCATCTGTTCCGACCAGAGCCACGCCATGCTGTCGGACAATCCGCGTGCCGGTATCTATGAAGCGGAAACCAGCCGGACGCTCGACCAGGGCGGCGGAAACCCCTGCTGCAATCAGGGCGGAATCGCGGTGTGCGAACCTGCCTATACATTCCGTCCCATGATGAACACACAGGTCGATCAGGAGAAGGCCGCGTCGCTCATGGCGCGGGACCACAAGGATCCTGTCGCGGTAAGCATGCCCGCCTACGCGCTCGACCGGGCCTGTTTCAATTCTGGCGAGAACGCGCAATACCGCATGAACGTCAGCGAAGAGATGGCCCCGACGCTGGTCGCGGAAGGGCCGCCCGCCGTCGCGGAAGTAGATAGTATGTACATCGTGCGCCGCCTCACGCCGCTCGAATGCTGCCGCCTGCAGGGATTCCCGGACGGCTGGACGGAAAATCTGGGCACAGACGAACCGACGGAGCAGGAAATTGCAAGGTGGTTTGAGGTGTTCGAGGATTGGTACAGGGCCAACGGCAAGAATGTCGGGCCATCACGCAGCAGGATCGTCAAATGGCTCAAAGATCCGCGCACGGACGCAGCGGAGTACAAGGCATACGGCAACAGCGTGGCTGTACCGTGTGTCTTTTTTGTGCTCGCCGGCATCGTGTGGGCGGAGGAACAGGAGGGACGCGATTGAGAGAGATCCACTTGAACGGCTACATCGACGACGCGGAATGGTTCGGCGACGAGATCACGCCCGAATCGCTGCATGAGATGCTCTACCCGCCGGGAGAGGGCGCGCAGGACGATCTGCGCATCATCCTCAACAGCTACGGCGGCTCCTGCAACGCGGCGGTGCGGATGTTCGACGATTTGCGCGCCTATCCCGGCAACGTCCACATCATTGTATCCGGCACGGCGGCTTCGGCGGCCACGGTGCTGGCCACGGCTGCCGACCGGCTGGAGATGACGCCCGGCTCCCTGTGGATGATCCACGACCCCAGCGTCATGGCCTGGGGCAACGAGCGGGATCTGGAGGAGGCCATCCGCCTGCTCAGGGCGTGCAAAGAGAGCATCCTCAACGTCTACTCAAGGCGCTGCCGAAAGGCGCGGGCCGAGGTCGGCGCCATGATGCGAGACACGACGTGGATGGACGCGGGCGCGGCGCTTCAGGACGGCTTCATTGACGGCATCGTGGACATGGGCAGCGGCATCATCAACGCTGCCTTTTGTCATGAGACGAGCCTCGCCGAAGCCAAGGCCAAGGTCGCCGCGTGGATGGAGCGCAGCAGACCGAAGCGCATCCGAAATGCCGACAAGCAGCAGGATGCGGAGGCCGAGGTAGCCCCTGTGATTGCCGCACAACAGGCCGAACCACAAAGCCTCGAACCCCAACAGGCCGAGCCGGAGCGGGAAGCTCCCACGGAGGCACAGCCCGCAACTCCGCCCGGCGTTCCCGTAGCCCAGCTGCAAAAGCGGCTGGCGCTGATCACACCGACCAAACGATGACAAGGAGGAAAGCTGTATGAACAACATCCATGAGATGCGCAAAAAGCGCGGAGAGATCTGGGACAGGGCGAAAGCCTTCCTGACCGAGCATCAGGACGAGAACGGCATGCTCTCCGCCGAGGACACGTCGCAGTATGAGCGCATGGAGCAGGAAGTGG
The DNA here is from genome assembly GCA_944388415.1 of uncultured Ruthenibacterium sp. Classification (GTDB taxonomy): domain Bacteria; phylum Bacillota; class Clostridia; order Oscillospirales; family Ruminococcaceae; genus Ruthenibacterium. The sequence goes on from CALXIU010000013.1 coordinate 5,133, forward strand.
TCGATCTCGGCCACGCCATCGAGCGAGAGGAGCGCGCCGCCCAGCTGGAGCGCGAGATGAACGCGCCCACCGCTTCCCCGCTGGCCTCCCGCCCGGAGGCTCGCCCCAACCAGCGGACGGGCCGCGGCTCCGACGAGTACAGGTCGGCCTTCTGGACCGCCATGCGCAACCGCGGCGGCCATTTTTCCGTGCAGAACGCGCTGCAGATCGGCACCGACAGCGAGGGCGGTTATCTCGTCCCCGACGAGTACGAGCGCACGCTGGTGGACGCGCTGCAGGAGGAAAACAAGCTGCGCACGCTGTGCAAGATCATTCGCACCTCTTCCGGCGACCGCAAGATCCCGCTGGTGGCCTCCCATGGCACGGCCAGCTGGGTCGAGGAGGAAGGCACGATCCCCGAGTCCGACGACGCCTTCGGACAGATCACCATCGGGGCGCATAAGAACGCGTCCATGATCAAGGTGTCCGACGAGCTTCTGCAGGACAGCGTGTTCGACATCGAGAGCTACATCGCCACCGAGTTCGCCCGCCGCGTGGGCGACGCCGAGGAAGCGGCGTTCATCAGCGGCGACGGCTCCGGCAAGCCCTACGGCCTGCTGCATACCACCAATGGCGCGACGACTGGCGTAACCGCGGCCAGCGCCACGGCGCTCACTTCGGACGAGCTGCTCGACCTCATCTATTCCCTCAAGAGCCCCTACCGCAAGCGCGCGGTGTTCCTGATGCACGACTCGACCATCAAGGCCATCCGTAAGCTCAAGGACGGAAACTCGCAGTACCTCTGGCAGCCGGGCATGAAGGAGGGTGAGCCGGACAGGCTGTTGGGCTACCGGCTGGTGACCTCCACGCACATGCCGGTCATCGCCGCGGATGCGAAGC
>CALXIU010000014.1 GCA_944388415.1 uncultured Ruthenibacterium sp.
AGGGATTTTCAGTCCCTTGCTCTACCGACTGAGCTACAGAAGCATTTGGCGATCCGGATGAGGCTCGAACTCACGACCTCTAGCGTGACAGGCTAGCGTTCTAACCAACTGAACTACCGGGCCACAAATTTGGTGGAAGTTACAGGGCTCGAACCTGTGACCCTCTGCTTGTAAGGCAGATGCTCTCCCAGCTGAGCTAAACTTCCGAACCGAAACTGACAGAGGTTATTATACCATATTGGCTTTTCCTTGTCAAGATTTTTCGGTTATTTTTACTTGTCAAGCAAGTAGTGGAGCGGCTTACGAGGCTCGAACTCGCTACCTCCACCTTGGCAAGGTGGCGCTCTACCAGATGAGCTAAAGCCGCATGTTCGCCGCCGTTGTTTTGGCGGCGAGATTTATTTTACCCGATATCGCCTGATTTGTCAATACAATTTGCAGAAAAAAATGAATTTATTTGCCGTTTTTTCTTTTTGACTCTTCAAGCTGCCGCAGCAGGCCCTTGAGGGGGATGCGGTGCTTTTTGTCGCAGAACTGGCAGCACACCTCGGCGACGTCATCCTGCTCGGCGAGAGCCTCGAGCTCCTCTTTGCCGAGCGACAGCAGCGCGCGCTCCATGCGCTCGCGAGAGCAATCGCAAAAATAGCGCACCTCCTGCTCGTCGAGCACCTGCGGCGCAAAGCCGTCGAGCGCGAGGTTCATCATATCCTCGAGCGAGAGGCCTCTCTCGAGCATCTGTGTGACGCTCTGCATCGCGCCGACGTTCTTCTCGAGGCGGTCGATCTCCTCGTCGAGCGCGCCCGGCAGGAGCTGCAGCAGAAAGCCGCCCGCGTGACGGATGGTCAGGTCGGGCGCGACGAGCACGCCGAGCGCGCAGACGGTGGGCGTCTGTTCGCTGACGGCGTAGTACGACGTGACGTCCTCGGCGATCTAACCGCTGACGAGCGGGATCTGGCCGATGTACGGCTCCTTCATGCCGAGGTCGCGGATGACGCTGAGCGTGCCGTCGCGGCCCACGGCCCCGCCGACGTCCAGCTTGCCGTCCGCGCGCAGCGGAAGCTCGACGACAGGGTTCTCCACCCAGCCCTTGACGTGGCCCGCACCGTCCGCGACGGCCAGCACGAGGCCGGCCGGGCCGCCGCCGCTGACGCGCAGCGTGACAGAGTTGTCGGGGCTTTTGAGCATCGCGCCCATCAGCGCGCCCGCCGTCAGCAGACGGCCGAGCGCGGCGCTGGTGACGGCGCTCGTCTTGTGGACGCGCTCCATCTCGGCGACGATCTCCGTGGAATCGATCGCGGAGAAGATCACGCCGCCGTTTTCCGAGATCGCGCGGATCAGTCTTGACATATTTTACTCTCCTCTTCTTCCTTCACACATACAAACAGGTACCGCTCGCTCTCCGCGCGCAGCGGGCCGAACGTCTCGCCGTCGCAGACCGTCTCAACGCGCAGTTTCGCCGCGCGGCAGATGTCCTCGATCTCGCGACGCGTGTAGCTGTACTCAAAAAAACTCTCTTCGGCGCGCTCGCCGCCGCACGTGATCTCGATGGAGATCTTCGTGCCCTGCGCGTCCGTCTCGTTGCGCCAGACGCAGACGGCGTCGTCCGCCTCGATCGTGAACGTGTTATCCGCGAGCACTTTCTGATGCTTATAGAGCGTGTTCATGTCGAACGCGAACACACCGCCCGGCTCGAGAAACAGCGACGCGCGGCACACGGCCTTCTCAAGCTCCGCCAGCGGGCCGATGTGGTTGAACGTGTCAAACGACGACACAACGCCGCGCACGGTGCCGTAGAGGTCGAGCGCGCGCAGATCCTGATGGAGCAAAAGCACACCCGTCATGTCGAGCTCGGCTTCTTTTTCGCGCAGGATGCTGAGCATCTCCTCGCTCGCGTCGACGCCGATCATGTCGTACCCCATCTGCGCGAGGCGGAGCGTCAGCTCGCCCGTGCCGCAGCCGAGGTCGGCGACGATGCCGTCCGTGACGCCGTGCGCGCGGAACGCGTCGGCGATGTGGCCGGCCAGCGCGTCGTAGTCGGCGTCCTCGTTGAAGAGGTCGTAGAAATCGGCGAACACCCCGTACATGCGCTCACTCTCCTTCCGCTTCGCGGACGTGCTCGTTCAACATGACGAGCAGTTTGTCGACGCCGAAGCCGCTGTCTGCGCTTGTCAGGACGACGTCGCGGCAGCCGTACGGCTCGCACAGCGCGCGGAAGTGCTCGAGCGCCGGCTCGAGCTGGCTCATTTTGAGCTTGTCCGCCTTTGTGAGCGCCACGATGAAGCGGATGCCGTAGTGGCGCAGATACTCGAGCATCTGCATGTCGTCTGCCGACGGGTCGTGGCGGCAGTCGAGCAGCTGCACGAGAAGCACGCCCCCGCGCGCGGAGGCGAAATACGTGTTGATGAGCTTGTCCCAGCGCTGGCGCTCGCCGCGCGCGACCTTCGCGTAGCCGTAGCCGGGAAGGTCGACAAAGTACGCGCCGTCGACGTCGTAGAAATTGATCGTGGCCGTCTTGCCGGGCGTGGCGCTGACGCGCGCGAGGCTCTTGCGGTTGCACAGGCGGTTGATCAGCGAGGACTTGCCCACATTGGAGCGGCCCGAGAAGACGATCTCGGGCCGGTCGCATGCGGGGAGCTCGCTGGAAAGGCCGTAGGCGGCCTTGAACGCCGCTTTCGCGAGATTCATGAGCGGGTACTCCTTTGATGATTATTGGGGCAGAGAGACGCCCTGAGGCTGCTGTTCGGGCGCGGGCGCCGGCATCGCGCTGCGGCGCTTGGGCGCGCTGCGCTTTGCCGGGAGAAGCACCGTGCGCAGCACCTCCTCGAGCGTCGAGACGGGCTGGAACGTCAGCGCCTCCTTGACGGCGTCGTCGACCTCGTACAGATCCGGCTCGTTGTCCTTCGGGATGAGCACGAGCTTCTTGCCCTCGCGGTACGCGGCCATGCTCTTCTCCTTGAGACCGCCGATGGGCAGCACTTGCCCGTGCAGCGTGATCTCGCCGGTCATCGCGACGTCGGCGCGCGCGGGACGGCCGGACAACGCCGAGACGAGCGCCGTCGTCAGCGTGACGCCCGCGCTGGGGCCGTCCTTCGGGATGGCGCCCTCAGGGGCGTGGATGTGGATGTCGATCTCCTTGAAAATGGAGGCGTCGTAGCCGTATTTCTCGGCGTGCACCTTCGCGTACGTGATGGCGAGGTGCGCGCTCTCCTTCATGACCTCGCCGAGAGAGCCGGTCAGCTCCAGCTTGCCGCTGCCCTTCGGGATGATCTGCACCTCAATGGGCAGGATCTCGCCGCCGACACTCGTCCACGCGAGACCGTTCGCGACGCCGACGGAATCCGTGCGGCTGCAGAACGCGGGTTTGATGCGCTTCGGGCCGAGCAGTTCCTCGAGGTTCTGCGCGCCGATGGAGATCTCCTCGGTCTCGCCCGCGGCGATGCGCTTGGCGCACTTGCGCAGCAGCTCGTTGATCGTGCGCTCGAGGCCGCGCACGCCCGCCTCCTGCGTATAGCCGTCGATGATGCCGTACAGCGCGGCGTTGTTCAGCTTGACGGCGCCCTTGAGGCCCGTCATGGCCAGCTGCTTCGGCAGCAGGTGCTTTTTCGCGATGTTGAATTTTTCGACGCGCGTATAACTCGACAACTCGATGACGTCCATGCGGTCGAGCAGCGGGCGCGGGATCGTGTCCTGCGTGTTCGCCGTCGTGATGAACAGCACGTCGCTCAGATCAAACGGGAGGTCGAGATAGTGGTCTTTGAAGCCCTTGGTCTGCTCGGGGTCGAGCGCCTCGAGCAGCGCGGCCGCGGGATCGCCGCGGAAGGCGCCCGCGAGCTTGTCGACCTCGTCGAGCAGCAGCAGCGGATTCTTGGTCTTGGCCGTCAGCATCGCGCTGATGATCTTGCCCGGCATCGCGCCGATATACGTGCGGCGATGGCCGCGGATCTCAGCCTCGTCGCGCACGCCGCCCAGCGACATGCGCACGTACTTGCGGCCGAGGCACGTCGCGATGGAGCGCGCGATGGACGTCTTGCCGACGCCCGGCGGGCCCACGAGGCAGATGATCTGCGCCTTCGCGTCCGGCGCGAGCTTTCGCACGGCGAGGATCTCGAGGATGCGCTCCTTGACCTTTTTCAGACCGTAGTGATCGCGGTCGAGGATGGCGGCGGCCTTGTTGATGTCGAGATTGTCCTCGGTCTTCTCCGTCCACGGGAGATCGAGGCAGGTGTCGAGGTACGTGCGGATGACCGCGGCCTCCTGCGAGCTGCCCTGCATCTTGTACAGGCGGTCGGCTTCCTTCAGAAGCTTTTCCTTCGCCTCCTCGGGCAGCGGCAGCGCCTCGATGCGCTCGCGGTAGTGCTCGGCCTCCTCGCGGGTATCGTCGGAGTCGTCGAGCTCGCTGGAGATGGCGCGCATCTGCTCGCGCAGATAGTAGTCGCGCTGGTTTTTGTCCATCTGCTCGTTGACTTTTTCCTGGATATCGCGCTCGATGCGCATGATCTTGACTTCCTTGCGCAGCAGCTCGAGGATCTTCTCAAGGCGTGCGAGAAGATGGCCCTCATTCAGAAGGGCCTGCTTGTCGTTTGTCTTGAAGAGGAAATGCGCGGGGATGAAGTCGGCCAGATACACGGCGTCCTCGTTCGTGAGGATGGTGTACACGACGTCCTTCGGCATCCGCGAGTTGAGGCTGAGATACTCCTCGAACGTCTCCTTGATGCTGCGCAGAAGAGCCTCGACCTTGGCGGGCTCGGCCGTCTTGACGCCGCGCAGCGGCGCGGCCTTCGTGGAAGCCAGCAGGAAGCGGCCGGTGGTGTCGATCGTCAGCAGCTTCGCGCGGTACTTGCCCTCGACGAGCACCTTGACGACGTCATCCGAGACGCGCAGCACCTGCTTGACCTCGGCGACGACGCCGTACTGCGACAGGTCGCGCAGCGACGGCTCCTCGACCTCCATGTCGTGCTGAGACACGAGGAACACGGCGTTGTTATTGTTCATGGCCCATTCGATGGCCGCGACGGATTTGGAGCGTCCAACCTCGAAATGGATCACATTTCCGGGGAACGCCACCAGCCCCCGCAGCGCAATGGCCGGAAGGCGAAGGATATCGGCGTTCTTATCTAAAATGATCTTGACTTTTTCAGGCATAGCGTCCTCCGTATGGTGCATGGTGATTGCTTGGACATTATATTATACACAAAAAGTGTGAACATTTCAAGAAAGTTCAGCATGGTACGACAAAAGCCGAAGCTTGGCTTCGGCTTTTGTGTCCGGTCAGTTGGCCGTCTTGTCCTGATAACGGACGCGCGGCACGCCGCCGCGCACGAGCTTGGGCGGGTTGCCCTCGATGGCGTCCGCATCCAGAATGACCTTCGTGATGGCGGGGTCGCTCGGGATATCGAACATGATGGGGATGAGCGTCTGTTCCATGACGCTGCGAAGGCCGCGCGCGCCGCTGTTGCGGGCGATGGTCTTCCTGGCGATGGCATGCAGCGCCTCGTCGGTGATCTCGAGTTCGACGCTGTCGAGATCGAGAAGCGCCTGATACTGCTTGACGAGGCTGTTCTTCGGCTCCTTGAGCACGCGCACGAGCGCGTCCTCGTCGAGCGGGTTCAGCACCGTCACGACCGGGATACGGCCGATCAGCTCCGGGATGAGGCCGAACTTCACGAGGTCGTGCGGCTCCA
>CALXIU010000015.1 GCA_944388415.1 uncultured Ruthenibacterium sp.
CGCAGAACAAGTCCCGGCGTCAGATCGTGGAAAAGCTCGTGCAGCGCGGCGTCGGCCTCGGCCTCGCCGAGCAGACCGCCGAAGAGCTCGCCGGCGAGTGCTCGGGCGCGTGCCTCGCGCTCGTGCGCAAATCGTACCGTGCAAAGCTCGCCGCCGGCGGCCGCGAAAAGGTGCTTGCGGCGCTCGCGCGCCGCGGCTTTTCGTACGGCGAGGCAAAGGACGCCGTCGAGCGCGTGCTGACGGAACTGGAAGAAGAATCCGAAGACGGAGGAATGATATGAATCTCGCTCTCATCTCTCTCGGCTGTCCCAAAAATCAGGTGGACGCCGACGTGATGTGCCACGCGCTTCTCTCGCGCGGGCACACGACGACCGCCGACCTCTCCGAGGCCGACTGCATCCTCGTCAATACCTGCGGCTTCATCGAGAGCGCCAAGCAGGAGGCCATCGAGAATATCCTTGAGGCGTGCTCGTATAAGGAGGCAAATCCCTCGCTGAAGGTCGTCGTCACCGGCTGCCTCGCCGAGCGCTACCGCTCCGAGATCCTCACCGAGATCCCGGAGGCCGACGCCGTCGTGGGCATCGGCTCGAACGGCTCCATCTGCGACATCCTCGACCGCGTGGCGGCGGGCGAGGCGCACGTCGAGAGCTACGGCGCAAAGAGCGACATGCCGCTCGGCGGCTGCCGCGTCATCTCGACGCCGTCGCACTACGCCTATCTGAAGATCGCCGAGGGCTGCTCAAACTGCTGCGCGTACTGCGCCATCCCGCTCATCCGCGGCGGCCTGCGCAGCCGCACCGTCGAAGACTGCGTCGAGGAGGCGAAATTCCTTGCGTCCGAGGGCGTGAAGGAGCTGATCGTCGTCGCGCAGGACATCACGGCGTTCGGCGCGGACCGCGGCGAACCGGAGATCGCGCGGCTGCTCGACGAGCTGAATAAGGTCGACGGCATCGAGTGGATCCGGCTGCTCTACGCCTACCCCGAGCGTATCACCGACGAGTTCATTGATGCGATGGTGCGCAACGACAAGGTGCTGCACTACCTCGACGTGCCCATCCAGCACATCGACTCCGACGTGCTCGGCCGCATGAACCGCAAGGGCGACGAGGCGACCGTCCGCAGCGCGCTCGCGCGGCTGCGCGCCGCAATGCCGGACATCACGCTGCGCACGACACTCATCGCGGGCTTCCCCGGCGAGACGGAGGCGCAGTTTGAAAAGCTGTGTATCTTTGTGCGCGAGCAGCGCTTCGCCCGCCTCGGGTGCTTTGCCTACAGCGAGGAGGAGGGCACGAAGGCCGCGGAGCTGGAGCAGATGCCGATGGAAGTGCGCGAGGCGCGCGCCGAGACGATCATGCGCATCCAGACCGACGTGATGGCCGAGGCGCAGCAGGCGATGATCGGCCGCACGCTGACCGTGATCTGCGACGAGTACGACGACGAGAACGACCTCTACCTCTGCCGCTCGCGCGCCGACGCGCCCGACATCGACGCCGTCGTCTGCGTGCGCAGCGACGACACGATGTATCCCGGCCGGTTCTACGACGTGACGGTCGAGGACTCCGACGTCTACGATCTCTACGCCGTCCGCATCTGATGAGAGGAGAATGATGATGAATCTGCCCAACAAGCTGACCCTTGCACGCATCGTGCTCGTGCCCGTGTTCATGGTGTGCGCCGCCAACCGCTGGATGCTCGCCGCCGGCCTCATCTTCGCTGCCGCGAGCTTTACCGATTTTCTCGACGGCTACATCGCCCGCAAATACCACCTCGTCACGGATTTCGGCAAGTTCGCCGATCCGCTCGCCGACAAGCTGCTCACAACGACGGCCTTCGTGTACATGATTGTGGACGGCATCTGCGACCCCGTCGTCGTCGTGCTCATCCTCGCACGCGAGTTCGCCGTCTCCGGCCTGCGCATGGTCGCCGCCGGCGCGAAGGACGGTAAGGTCATCGCCGCCAACATGTGGGGCAAGGTCAAGACCGTGCTCCAGATGCTGACCATCATCTTCTACTACATCGGCTATGCCGCCGAAGCCGCTTTCGCCCCGGCTGCCGCAAACAGCGTGTTTGCAACGCAGGTCATCAGCTGGGTGCTGTGCTGGCTCGTCGCGGCCGTCACGGTGATCTCCGGCGTCAAGTACCTCTGGGACAACCGCTCGTTCATCGCGAACGCGGGCTGAGACAAAACAGAAGGCCGCCGCATGGGAAACCCCATGCGGCGGCCTTCTGTTTTTCTGTTCCGCCTCAGCGCCAGCCGAGGTCGCGCAGGATGTCCTGCTTTGTCTCCAGCGCCATGCGCGTCAGCTGCGTCAGGCGGGGGCCTGTCATCTGCGGCGCGAGCCCGCTGATCGAAAACGCCGCCTCCGCGCGGCCGGAGATCACCGGCAGACTCAGCGCGATGCACCGGATACCCGGCTCGTTCTCCTCGTCGTCCGTCGCGTAGCCGCGCAGACGGATCTCCTTCAGCTGTTCCACCAGCGCGTCAAAGCTCGTCAGCGTGTGGCGCGTCAGCGGCCTGACGGCGCTCTTGCGCCACACGCGCTCGGCCTCGCCGTAGCTCTGCGTTGCGAGGATGGCTTTGCCCACGCCCGTGCAGTACATCGGCGCGCGCTGTCCCACGTGGCTGGCCATGTGCGCCGCGGCCGCCGCGCCCGCGTCCGCCTTGTAGATGTACACGATGTCCACGCCGTCCTGGATCACAAGATGCACCGCCTCGCCCGTGCGGCGCGACAGCTGATCGAGATGCGGCTTCGCCACCGAGAGGATGTCCATCTCGTTGACGATGCCCGACGACAGCTCAAACATCTTCAGCGTCAGACGGTACTGCGTCGTCAGGTTGTCCTGGATCGCATACCCCAGCGCCACAAGGCTCGACAGCAGCCGGTGCGTCGTGCTCTTGGGCAGGTGCGCCTCGCGGCTGATCTCCTGCAGCGACGCGCCCTTGGGGTGGGCCACCAGCACTTCAATGATGGAAAAGATGCGCGCAACGCTCTGCACGCCGCCGTTCGCGTTTTCCACAAAGAACCCTCCCAAAACGTTGTTCTGTTCCACGATGCGAAACATCTCTACAGGCATTTTACCCCCTTCGGACCAAAAAAGCAAGGGGCGCAGCAAACAAATTATTGCGAAAAAAGCAGCGGATTCACCAAAAACCACAAGAAATGCATTGACAATGCCCGCAGTATGAATATAATGGATTCAGCGAGAAAGTGGAACGCGATTCCACAATGCAGAACGTCTGTTCACACCGAAAAGGAGAGATCGAACATGAACGCGATTGTTGAAAAAATTTATGAGATCGGCATTGTCCCCGTCATCGCCATTGACGACGCGGATCAGGCTGTCCCCCTTGCCAAGGCGCTTGTCGCGGGCGGTCTGCCCGCAGCGGAGGTCACGTTCCGCACCGCCGCCGGCGAGGAATCCATCCGCCGCATCGCCGCGGAAGTGCCCGAGATGCTCGTGGGCGCCGGCACCGTCCTGACGAAGGATCAGGTCGACCGCGCGATGGACGCGGGCGCGAAGTTCATCGTCAGCCCGGGCTTCAACCCTGAGATCACGAAGTACGCGCTGGAGAAGGGCGCCCTGATGATGCCGGGCACCGCTACGCCGGGCGAGATGGAGCAGGCCATGAGCATGGGCCTCGACATCGTGAAGTTCTTCCCGGCCGAGCAGAACGGCGGCGTCGCGAAGCTGAAGGCTGTCGCCGGCCCGTACACGAACCTGCGCTGGATGCCGACGGGCGGCGTCAACGCCAAGAACCTGATGGATTACCTGTCGTTTGACAAGATCATCGCCTGCGGCGGCACGTGGATGGTCAAGAAGGACCTCATCAACGCCGGCAACTGGGACGAGATCACCCGCCTGACGAAGGAAGCCGTCGACACGATGCTGGGCTTCGAGTTCGCGCACATGGGCCTGAACACCGAGAACGAAGAGGAGGCCCTGAAGGCCGCCAAGACGTTCGCCGCGCTGTTCAATCTCGATTACACCGTCGGCAATTCCTCCATCTTCGCCGGCAGCCGCCGCATGGAGATCATGAAGAAGCCGGGCCGCGGCAAGTATGGCCACATCGCCATCGCCACGAACACCCTGCCCCGCGCCATCGCGCGCCTGAAGGACCGCGGCATCGAGTTCGACGACGAGTCCCTGACCGTCAAGAACGGCAAGCCCATCGCCATCTATCTGAAAGAGGAGATCGCGGGCTTCGCGGTGCACCTCGTGCAGAAATAAGCAGACATCTGACATCATAAACAAAGGAGATTGATCGACATGTCCAAGAAAGTTGTTACCTTCGGCGAGATCATGCTGCGCCTGCAGCCGTACGATTACCTGCGCTTCGTGCAGGCCGATTCCTTCGAGGTCACCTACGGCGGCGGCGAAGCCAACGTGGCCGTCTCGCTGGCCAACTACGGCCTCGACGTTGACTTCGTCACGAAGATCCCCAAGCACGCCATCGGCCAGTGCGCCGTGAACAGCCTGCGCAAGTACGGCGTCGGCACCGGCAAGATCGTCCGCGGCGGCGACCGTCTGGGCATCTACTTCCTCGAGAAGGGCGCCTCGCAGCGCGGCAGCGTCTGCATCTACGACCGCGCGCACTCCGCCATCGCGGACGCGCAGCCGGGCGACTTCAACTGGGAAGAGATCTTCAAGGGCGTCGACTGGTTCCACTTCACCGGCATCACGCCGGCGCTGGGCCCCAATGTCGTGGCTCTGTGCGTCGAGGCCTGCAAGGCTGCCAAGGCGGCCGGCGCGAAGATCAGCTGCGACCTGAACTATCGCGGCAAGCTGTGGACGCGCGACGAAGCCCGTGTCGCCATGACCGAGCTGTGCCAGTATGTTGACGTCTGCATCGCCAACGAGGAGGATGCGAAGGACGTGTTCGGCATCGAGGCCGAGAACACCGATATCACCAGCGGCAAGCTGAACAAAGAGGGCTACAAGTCCGTTGCGAAGCAGCTGGCCGACAAGTTCGGCTTTGAGAAGGTCGCCATCACGCTGCGCGAGAGCATTTCCGCCTTCGACAATGACTGGCGCGCCATGCTTTACCACGTCGCGTCCGACGAGTACTGCTTCTCGAAGCTGTATCATCTGCACATCATCGACCGCGTCGGCGGCGGCGATTCCTTCGGCGGCGGCCTGATCTACAGCCTGCTGAACGGCAAGAGCACGCAGGACGCCGTGGAGTTCGCCGTGGCGGCCTCCGCTCTGAAGCACTCCATCGAGAGCGACTTCAACTTCGTCACCGTGGACGAGGTCGAGAAGCTGGCCGCCGGCAACGCCTCCGGCCGTGTGCAGCGCTAAGTTCTCCAATAAACGGTAATTAGCGCTTACCGTTTACATCTCACAACAGTTTCTTTACCAAGCGAAAAGCGTGCGGCCTTCCCGGCCGCACGCTTTTCGTCTTTCAAGGAAAACCGCGCCGGGGATTCACTCCCCGCGCGCGGCGCAATTCAGATATTCCTTCGGGCTGATGTGGTACTCCGCCTTGAACGCCCGGTAAAAATTCGCGTAGTCGCCGAAACCGCAGTGCTGGTAGACGTCCGTCGGCGGAAGTCCGTTCGACAGCATCTGCCGCGCGATGACGAGCCGCTTCTGAATGATGTACCGGTACACGCTCGTGCCAACCAGGCGGTTGAACTCGTGCGAAAGATGGTATTTGCTGACGAAAAACCGTGATGCCAGCCCGTCCAGCGACAGTTCCTCGTTGTAATGATCGTTGATGTAGGCCAGCACGTCCGCGATGACGGCGCTCGACTTGTCCCGCACCTCGTGGCTCTCCACAGACCCCGCCGCGATGCGGTTGATCTCCACGAGAAGCGACACCAGCGTCGCGTCCGCCAGAAGCTCGCTCGCGTACTTGTCGCCGCCCGTCTCCGCCAGCAGCTTTTCCATCAGCGCCGCGATGTCCTGCCGCTGCGTCTGGCGCAGGCGCAGCAGATTTTTGTGCTCGGGGCGGCTCGTGTCGAAGCACCGTGACAGGCTTGCCTGCGGTGTGGAGAGGCTCTCCAGATAGCCGCGCCGCATCCACAGCACGATGCGCTCGTACGGCTGGCGCTCCTGCGTGATGTGCGGCTGATGCAGCTCCATCGGCCCGATCAGCAGAAGATCCCCCGGCAGCAGATGGTAATTGCGGCCCTCGATTGTGTAATCCACATTGCCTGAGAGAAAGAAATACACCTCATAAAAGTCGTGATGATGGACCGCCACGTCATCAAGACGTGCGTCCCGGTAATGGTACACCTCATACCGGGAGGACAGCATGTGCTGACGGGGGATAAACGGATGAAATTTCTGCTCCAACACGGCGGCCTCCCCGGAAACAAGTTTTGCAATGTATACAACATTCTGCTATAAGTTTATAACAACTTTCGCAATGCGTCAAGCCGGAACAAGCGGTTTTATTGCGCTTTCAAACGCTTTGGGTCACAAAGTTTTTTTGGAAAATCTGTCGGCTTGCACAAAATCGCGCACGTTTTTCAATGTTGCGTTCAGCGCTTTCGCAACAATAACAATTTATGAATGACAGAGGGTATGGTACACTGAAAACAAGTGTGAAACCCAATCAAAAAGGAGTGTCGATATGAAAGCCTTCATGGATGAAAACTTCCTTCTGACGACGGAAACGGCGCAGAAACTGTATCACGAGCACGCGGCGAAAATGCCCATCGTGGACTATCACTGCCACATCAGCCCGAAGGAAGTATACGAGGACCGTCACTTTGACAACATCACGCAGGTCTGGCTCGGCGGCGACCACTACAAGTGGCGCGTCATGCGCTCCAACGGCGTGGATGAATACTATATCACCGGCGGCGCGCCCGACCGCGAGAGGTTCCAGAAGCTCGCCGAGAGCCTGCCGCGCGCCATCGGCAACCCCATGTATCACTGGTGCCACCTCGAGCTGAAGACGTACTTCGGCTATGACGGCGTCCTGAACGGCGACACCGCCGAGGAGGTCTGGAACCTGTGCAACGCGAAGCTGGCCGAGCCCGACATGGGCGTGCGCGGCCTCATCGCGAAGAGCAACGTCGCGTTCATCGGCACGACGGATGATCCCATCGACTCGCTCGAGTGGCACAAGAAGCTGGCTGAAGACGACACGATGAAGACGATCGTCGCGCCGTCCTTCCGCCCGGACAGGCCGTCAACATCGACAAGGCCGGGTTCACCGATTACATCCCGCAGCTCGCGAAGGCCGCCGGCGTCGAGATCGACAGCGTCGCGGCGCTGAAAAAGGCGCTCGAGGCCCGCATTGCGTTCTTTGATTCGATGGGCTGCCGCGCGTCCGACCACGGTCTGGACTACGTCTGCTACCGTCCGGCGTCTGACGACGAGGTCGAGGCTGTGTTCGCGAAGGCGATGAAGGGCGAGGCCGTCACCGTCGAGGAGGCCGAGGTCTACAAGACGGCGATGCTGCTGTTCTTCGGCCGCCAGTACGCCAAGTACGGCTGGGTCATGCAGTGGCACTACAACTGCCTGCGCAATACGAACGCCGAGATGTTCAAGAAGCTCGGCCCCGACACCGGCTTCGACGTCATCAACACGATCAACTGCGTCAACGGCATCACCGGGATGATGGACGCGCTGAACGCCACCGGCGAGCTGCCGAAGACCATTCTCTACAGCCTGAATCCGGGTGACGACGCGATGCTCGACACCATCCTCGGCGCGTTCCAGGGCACTGAGGTCGCGGGCAAGATCCAGCACGGCTCCGCGTGGTGGTTCAACGACAACAAGACGGGCATGATCGCGCAGATGACCAGCCTCGGCAACCTCGGCCTGCTGGGCAACTTCGTCGGCATGCTCACCGACAGCCGCAGCTTCCTGTCCTACACCCGCCACGCCTATTTCCGCCGCATCCTGTGCGAGCTGATCGGCGGCTGGGTCGAGAACGGCGAGTATCCGAACGACGAGAAGACGCTGGCGACGATCGTCGAGGACATCTGCTACAACAACGCCGAGCGCTATTTCGGCATCAAGAAATAAGGTTTTTCCCTCGCAGGGCCGCGCGTTTCGCGCGGCCCTGTTTTCTTTTGACCGTTCGTGATATAATAGGGGAAAATCTTTTTTCAGGGAGGAAACACCGATGAAATGCACGGAGATCCCCTACAAGCGCCCCGACGCCGAGGGCGCGTGCCGCCTGTTCAGACAGTACGCGGAGGCCATCGCCGCCGCGCCGGATGCCGCGGAACAGCTCGCAGAATACAAAAAGGCCGAGGGCCTGTCGCGCCACCTCAGCACGCTGTCGTCGCTGGCGATGATCCGCCACACCGTCGACACGCGCGACGCGTTCTACGAGGCCGAGAACGACTTCTGGGACGCGAACGGCCCCGCCATCGCCGACGCGCAGCAGGCCGTCGCGCGCGCGATGGTCGAAAGCCCCTTCCGCCCGGCGCTCGAAGAGGCGCTCGGCGCGCTGGCGCTCGAGAAGATGGAGCTGGAGCTCAAGGCGCAGACGCCCGAGGTGCTGGGCCTGATGGCCGAGGAGAACGCCCTCGCCACGCAGTACCAGAAGCTGTACGCCTCGGCGCTCGTCGAGTTCGGCGGCAAAACGCTGACGATCAGCGAGCTGGGCGCGTATAAGATGCACCCGGACCGCGAGACGCGCCGCGCCGCGTACACGGCCGAGGGCGCGTGGTTTGACGAGCACGCCGCCGAGCTGGACGAGCTGTACGACAAGCTCGTGAAAAACCGCACGCAGCAGGCGCGCCTGATGGGCTACGACACGTACGTGCCCCTCGGCGCGATCCGCATGAACCGCGTCGGCTACTCGCTCGACGACATGGCCGCCATCCGCGCCGCCATCCGCCGCGACGCGGTGCCCGCCGTCGCGCGCATGAAGGCCGCGCAGCACCGCCGCACCGGCGTCGCCGATCCGAAGTACTGGGACGACGTGTTCCAGTTCGCCGACGGCATGGCAAAGCCCCACGGCACGCCCGACGAGATCATGGCCGCAGGGCGCGAGATGTACCACGCGCTCTCGCCCGAGACGTCGGCGTTCATCGACGAGATGTTCGCGGCCGAGTGCTTCGACGTGCTCTCGAAGCCCGGCAAAGCGCCGGGCGGCTACTGCACGTCGCTGCCCGAGTACCATCTGCCGTTCATCTTCTCGAACTTCAACGGCACGTCCGACGACGTCGACGTGCTCACGCACGAGGCCGGCCACGCGTTCGCCGACTGGATCGCCGCGCACATGGATGTGCCCGAGATCCTGCGCAATCCCGGCATGGAGAGCTGTGAGATCCACTCGATGTCGATGGAATTCCTGACGTCCGACTACTACCGCCTGTTCTACGGCGCGGACACGCCCAAGGCGATGCTGGCGCACGCCGCCGACAGCGTCTACTTCCTGCCGTACGGCGCGATGGTCGATGAGTTCCAGCACATCGTCTACTCGAACCCCGACATGACGCCCGCCCAGCGCAACGAGGCGTGGGCAAAGCTCGAGAAGCAGTACCGCCCGTGGATCGATTTCGGCGGCCTGCCGTTCTACGGCCGCGGCGCGGGCTGGCAGCGCCAGCTGCACATCTACCTGTACCCGTTCTATTATATCGATTACTGCCTCGCGCAGGCGGTGGCGCTGCGCTTCTTCGCCGCGTGGCTCGACGACAAGAACGACGCGTGGCAGCGCTACCTCGCGCTGGCGCGCTGCGCGGGCACGCGCACGTATCCGCAGCTGGTCGAGGCCGCTGGCTTCGGCAGCCCGTTTGCGGACGATTTCATCGCCAAGGCGGTCGGCCCGGTCGAAAGCTGGGTCGCCGCGCAGGACGAGCTTTTGAAAAAATGACGGAATAACAAAGAAAAATGCGGACCGCAACCGCGGGTTGACACGATTTGCAAGCCGGACGTGGTGGAAAAAAGAGGGGAGGTGTGGCACGATGAGAGAACAAAAACAGCAAAGGAGCGTTCAAGCCATGAATATTTCCGCCACATTGTATCAGCTTCGCACCGCTCGCGGCCTCTCGCAGGAGGCGCTGGCCGAGGCTCTCGACGTCTCGCGCCAGGCCGTCTCAAAATGGGAGACCGGCGCCGCCGTGCCCGATGTGGACAAGATCGTCCAGCTCAGCGAGTTCTACGGCGTCACCACTGATTTTCTGCTCAAGGGAGATCCGGCGGGAGAGCCGTCAGCGTCCGGGCCGCGTCCGGAGGGCGGGCAGTCCGGGCCGCAGACGGAGAGCGCGGGCGCGCAGCCCGGCCCCGCGCCGTTCATGCCTTCGGCGGGCGCGGCCGCCGTCGCGCCGCCGTCCGGCGCGCGCGACCTCTTCATCCGCCTGTGGTCCGCGCTGTGCCTCGTGGCCAGCGCCGCCGCGGCCGTGCTGTTCTGCGCGCTGTGGTTCATGAGCGGCTACTGGTTCGCGTCGACGTTCGCCCACATGGGCGTGGTCGCCGTCGTCGGTACGCTTGCTGCCGCGTTCGGCGTCGCGCTGTTCGAACTCGGCGTGCTGGTCATCCCGCAGATGAAGCGCCGCCGCGTGTTTTTCTACTCGTACGCCGTGTGGGCGCTGGCGCTTCTGCCGTGCTGCGCCGTCTCCGGCGTGATCAATTTCATCTTCTCGAACTGGCTGTGGTGGCGTCTGGAGACCGCGCTCGGCTCGGTGGCCGCGGCGGTATTCCGCATCGGACTGGCTTATCTGCTGCCGTTCATCCTGTATGGCGGCGTGTGCACGTCCGCGCGCGATTTTCTGTCCGAGCGCTGGTCCCTGCAAAACAGCGGCGATTTTCCGGAAGCGGATTGACAAACGCGCGCTTCCCTGCTATGCTTAATTTATTGGAAGAACTGCATAAAATCACGTTTGTATACAAGTGAAAATCTGGAGGAGATCACGAATGATACAAAACAGAAGCATCGCGCTTTGCATCATTCTGACCATAGTCACCTGCGGGATCTACGGTTGGTACTGGCTGTACTGCCTCGCCAACGACGTCAATGCGGTGTCGGGCCGCACGAACGACACGTCCGGCGGCATGGTGGTGCTGTTCACCATCATCACATGCAACATCTACCATATCTATTGGATGTACAAGGCGGGCGAGAAGATCGACGACGCGCGCCGGATGCGCGGTATGTTCTCGCAGAACAACGGTATTTTGTACCTGATCCTGACGCTGCTCGGCTTCGGCATCATCGCGTGGGCGCTGCTGCAGAGCGAGCTGAACAACCTGAGCGGCGGCGCACCCACCACGTACTGATGTCTTCTGTCCGAACACGCGTTCTGGCGCTGGCCGCTGTTTTGGCCGCGTGCGCCGCGGGCGCAGCCGCGTCCCGCGCGGGCTTCGGCGTGCCGTGCCTGTTTCACCTGGTCACGGGGCTGGAGTGCCCCGGCTGCGGCGTCACGCGGATGCTCGGCGCGCTCGCCCGGGGCGATCTGCACAGCGCGCTGCGCGCCAACGCGGCGCTCACGGCGCTTTTGCCCGTCTTCGCGGTGCTGGCCGCGCGCATCGTGCCGCGCTGGGTGCGCACCGGGTCGGCGCGCGTCACGCGCGGGGAAAATTTCGCGCTCGTGTGCTGTATCGCGGTGCTTGCCGTGTTCGGCGCCGCGCGCAATCTGCCCGTTTTTTCACTTTGACAATTGGATCCCGCACGGGGCGCGTCCCCGCGTAATTGTTCGATGCCCCGGAGCCCAGGCGAAACATCCGGGGCATCGCTTGTCTTCGGGAAAGGAACACCGCTTGGGTTTTTGCACAAACGTCCTAAAGTTTTGCAATATTTGAAAGGTGTTTGGATGATATGACAAAATATTGTGAAAAACTTGTGTCGTTCTCCCTATTGAATCCATGCCCGTTCGAGCGTATGATATATACGTAAACGATAACGTAAACGGTGAAGAATACGATAACTCTACCATCTGACGTTATCGCGGCATCAGGCGGAGACAGGAAGGGGACAGAGGATCAGCCCAAGGGAATCATCTGGAGAAAAGGAACGATCATCATGAATACAGAGAACGCAAGAGCGAATCCTCAGCCGACGATCAAGGACATCTCCGCGAAGCTGAACGTCTCTGCGGTGTCCGTGCACCGCGCGCTCTCGGGAAAAGAGGGCGTCAGCGACAAACTTCGCAGGAGGGTTCTGCAAACGGCGAAAGAAATGGGCTACGAGGTTAATTATGCGGCTGCGTCGCTCAAGCGAAAGGCCCGCCGCGTCGCGGTGGTGCTTCCGCAGGATGAAGGGCTGTACTACGCTTACCTCTGGAAGGGAATCGAGGCGAGCGCACGTGAAGTCAAGGCACTCAATGTGGAAGTGGAAGAGTTTGTCAGCTACAATGAAGATCATCAATATGAGCTGCTCAAACAAATCGCCGATGCTAAGGATGAATATTCCGGTGTGATCACATTCTCCTATTCC
>CALXIU010000016.1 GCA_944388415.1 uncultured Ruthenibacterium sp.
ATGATCACCGGCGACCACAAGGACACGGCCGTTGCCATTGCGAAGGAGCTTGGTCTCGTGAAGGACGCGTCCGAGGCCGTGACGGGCGCGCAGCTGAACGCGATGAGCGACGACGAACTGACGCAGAACATCGAGCAATACGGCGTCTACGCGCGCGTACAGCCTGAGCACAAGGTGCGCATCGTGCGCGCGTGGAAAAAGCACGGCTGCATCGTGGCGATGACCGGCGACGGCGTGAACGACGCCCCGTCCATCAAGGCGGCGGACATCGGCATCGGCATGGGCATCACCGGCACGGACGTGACGAAAAACGCCGCGGACATGGTGCTGGCGGACGACAACTTCGCGACGATCGTCAGCGCCGTCGGCGAGGGACGCCGCATCTACGACAACATCCGCAAGTCCATCCAGTTCCTGCTGGCGTCGAACCTCAGCGAGGTGCTGGGCATCTTCATCGCGACGCTGCTGGGATTCACGCTGCTGCAGCCGGTGCACCTGCTTTGGATCAACCTCATCACCGACACGTTCCCGGCGCTGGCGCTGGGCGTGGAAAAACCCGAGCCCGACGTGATGCGCCGCCCGCCGCGCAAGGCGACCGACGGCATTTTCGCGGGCGGCGTGGGCTTCGACGTGGCGTATCAGGGCGTGATGGTGGCCGCGCTGACGCTGGCGGCGTACTTCATCGGCCACTATCTTGAGAGCGGCGTGTGGGAGATCGCCCAGAGCGCCGACGGCATGACGATGGCGTTTCTGACGATGAGCATGGCCGAGATCTTCCACTCGTTCAACATGCGCAGCCGCCGCGAAAGCGTGTTCCGCCTGAACACGCACAACGTCGTGCTGTGGGGCGCGATGCTGGGAAGCCTCGCGCTGTCGACCGCCATCCTCTATCTCCCCGGCCTCTCGGACGCCTTTGGATTCGAGCACATCAGCCTGATGGAATACTTCGTCGCGCTGGGCATTGCCGTGCTGGTGATCCCCATTGTTGAGGCGGTCAAGTTCATCCTCCGGCGCACACGCCGGTAAACGAACCGCGCCCCGGCCCTCTGTGTGAGGGCCGGGGCGCGTTGTATTCTCTTTTGTTTGTCACAGCGAGATCTGCGACAGGTGCTCCCGCACCGCAGGGAGCGAACGCGGATAGACACTGAGCATCCGCGCGCCGCCGCGCACGTAGCGCTCGGCTTGCAGCGGTTCATTGCTGTCGCCGCACACATAGGCCGGGATCCCGGCTTTCGCGGCATTTTCCAGCGTGATCGCCAGCAGTTTTTCCACCGCGCGCGAGCGCTTGGGATAATATTCCTGCACAGATGCGTCCGCGCGGTCGACCGCATGCGTGTATTGCGTCAGGTCGTTTGTGCCGATGGCGAAAAACGAGGCGTGCGCGGCCAGTTCATCTGACAAGAGCGCGGCGGCAGGCGTCTCGATCATTACGCCCACCGGAACATTCTCCTTGAAGCGTTCGCCGCGGCGCCGCAGCATCTGGCGCGTCTCCTCGAGGACCTCTTCCACCCGCAGCATTTCCTCCACCGAAGCCACCATCGGCAGCACGATGCGCAAATCGCCGTACATGGCAGCGCGCAGAAGCGCCGCCAACTGAAGCACGAAAAAGGTCTTATTTGCCAGACAGTACCGGACACCGCGCAGCGCAAGCGCGGGGTTGGCCGCCTCAGGCTGACTTCCGCGCAGCGATTTGTCCGCGCCAATGTCGTACGTCACAACATGCACCGGAAGCCCGCGCGCCGCGCGCAGGCATTCGGTGTAAAAATCCACCTGCTCGTTCTCCGTCCGGATGCGCCCGGCCATGAGAACGTAGTCGCTGTGCAGCGTGCCGATGCCCTGCGCGCCCAGCGCAACGGCCAGCGAGACGTCACTGACCGTAGCACAGTTTGCGTACAGCGTGATCGCCGTTCCGTCCAGCGTGGCACACGGTTCCGCGTGCAGCCCCTGCGCCAGAATGCGCCGCTGTTCCATGCGCATCGCATGCGAAAAGCGCGCTTTCGTGGCCTCGTCCGGGTCAAGCATGAACGCACCCGTGCCACCGTCAAGCACCGCGTATTTGCCGTCGCACACCTCAAGGAATTCATCGCCCGCCATCACGACGGCGGGGATCCCCATCGTGCGCGCGATGATCGCGGCGTGCGCGTTGACGCCGCCCCGGCTTGTGACAAACCCGAGCACCATGCCTCGCGGGAGCGCCACAATATCAGAAGGATAGATCTCCTCCGACGCGAGGATGACAGGCTTTGTCAGCTCCGTCAAATCGCTCTTGTGCGCATCCAGCACGCCGACAACGCGGTGCGACACGTCCAGAACATCGCACGCGCGGGCCGCAAGATAATCGTCTCCGATGTTGCGCAGTTTGTCGGCATAAACGCCCGCGGCACGTTCCACGGCCGCCGCCGCTCCCGCGCCAACGCGGATGTACGCGCGCGTCTCCTCCGCGAGGCCCTCGTCCTTGAGCATCATGCGCTGCGCCATGAAGATGTCGCGATCCTGCGCATCCGCTGCGTCCCCCAGCGCTTCAAGCTCTTTACATGCTTGCTGGACCGCCGCTTCGTATGTTGCCAACTCGCTTTGCGGCGCGCCGACGCTGCGGCCCAAACCCGCATGTGTATGGCGCAGACGGTACACCGGCCCGGCCACCCGGCCCGGCGACGCGCTGACGCCGAAATATTTCTGCATCGCCCCCACCTGCCTTTCAGCCCAAAGGCGCCCTTGACGGAATATGCAGGAATCTGCATATTCCATACCGCTTTCCCTTATAAGTATATAGCTTTTGCATTCATTCGTCAATCGGGACCGATTTCCATGACATAGTTTTGAAAACTATGTTAAACAATTATTAAAACCGTTTACAAGACGTGTCATTCGGGATATAATAACAGTGACGGAAACGTCTATCCTTCAAATCGTCACAGAGGAGATGTCGCATGTGAACATCAAATTCTATACAAAGGGCGAGGAGATCTTCAACGCCGTGTCTCACGGCATCGGCAGTCTGCTGTCGGTGGCGGGAACGTGCGTTCTGATCACGCTGGCCGCGCTGCGCGGCTCGCCGTCCGCCGCGGCCGCGTTTGCGGTGTACGGTTTTTCGCTGATCGTACTGTACACGATGAGCACGCTGTATCATGCGTTCCCGATGCCGGGCGTCAAGCGTGTGTTTCGGATCTTTGACCACTCCACGATCTTCCTGCTGATCGCGGGCAGCTATACGCCATTCACACTGGTGCTGCTGCGCGGCGACCGCGGCGCGCTGATCGTATTCTGTGCGGTATGGGCCGCGGCGATCCTCGGCATGGTGCTGAACGCCATCGACCTCGCGCGGTTCGAGAAGCTGTCAATGGTGCTTTACGTCGTGATGGGCTGGGCCGCCGTGTCGATCTTGCCCGAGATCGTCCGCGCGCTGGGCGACGGCTTCTGGCTGCTGCTGGCGGGCGGCGTCAGCTACACCGGAGGACTGATCTTCTACGCGATGCGCAAGGTGCGCTACATGCACGGGGTGTGGCATCTCTTCGTGCTGGCGGGCAGCGTGCTGCACTACCTGTGCGTCGTGGGCTATGTGCTGCCGCTCGTTTGAAAAGACAAAACGCCGGGGAGCAAGGACATCCCTTTCTGCCCCGGCGCTTTTTGTGCGGAAAAAGCGCGCCGACTTCGCCGTGACCCATTGACGGCGAAGAAAACATCTGCTATAATAATTAGGCTGCACAATGTGTGGCGGCAAAAATGAAGATGCAGCGGTATCGAAGTGGTCATAACGGGGCTGACTCGAAATCAGTTTGCAGGAAACTGCACGAGGGTTCGAATCCCTCCCGCTGCGCCAGACGAGGGCAAGGACGGAAGCGTCCTTGCCCTCGTTTTTTGTCGTGCGCCGCGTCAGTCGAGCAGATCCACGGGCGGCGCGGCGGGTTTGTCCGCTCCGGAGTGCAGTTTGCGGAAGGTCTCCGGCTTCAGGAGGATCTGCAGGCAGATCCACAGTTTCTGCTTCCACGTGAGGTCCGCCTCAAACGCCTGCTCCAGCGTCATTTGAAAACGGCGCTCGTAGTAGAAATTGCGAATGGCCTTCATGCGGAACAGAAGCTTGTCGAACCGGCGGTTGTTCGGCGTGTAAAACACCTGATCCGCCGCCGACAGCATCGCGTATGCGTTCGCGAGCGACCGGCCGAGCGAGGCGTACGAGGCCGTGTAGCCGATGCGGAAGCCCGCGGCGTGCGCGGACAGCGGCACAAGGTATTCCCACGCGGGGTATGCTCCCTCGAAGTCGGACGCCTCGAGCTTGAGCCTTGCCAGCGGCGCGAGCGCCGCCCGGCGCGCGAAGAACATGCCGCCGCGCACCGCGACGCCCGGGGCGCTTTCGCCCAGCGGGCACGAGATGCCCGCTGCCCGCAGCCGCGGTGCGATGCGCGCGCACATCTCCGGCCAGTCCGCGCCGGCGGTGAGGCAATCCTGATGAACGGACGGCGGCGCGAACAGCGCGCCGAGGCATTCCTCCTGCTCGAGAACCGTCTCGCATGCCGCCGTCAGCGATTCCACTGCCAGCAGGAGCGTCGTCTCGTCCTGAAATTCGCTCAGGATCAGCGGCAGGTCGTTCGTGAGATACAGCACGTACGCCGAGCGGATGGCCGGGTACAGCAGGCGGAACATCACCTGCACGCCGTGGCCGCTGTCGCCGCATACGGCGCACGCCGTCCCCCCCGGCAATTCGGACTGGAACCGCACGCGCAGTGCGTCCGTGGCGAACAGCGCGTACAGTTTCGCATACGGACGTGCCTTTGCCGCCGCGAGCAGAAGCGCCGCCTGTTCGGTGCGCGCAAAATACAGCACGCCCGTCACTCCGCCGCCCGTCGCGGCGGCGGGCGCGTCGAAATACGGCACGAACGCCTGCGTCACCTCGGCGACGGACGCCGTGCGCGTGATGTTCTGCGCGATGAGGCGTACGGGGTAATCGGTCTGCACTTTCAGATAGTCCCACGCCTCCTGCGCCGCGCCGCCCTGCGGGATGCTGAGATAGCCGGTGCGGTCCGTCAGAAACACTTTGCGTTTGACAAACGGACTGCCCTGCCGGAGCGTCTCCGCGGGCTTGCCCATCAGCGGGTAGTCGTTGCAGATCTCGTCGGCCTCCGTGTGCAGGTATACGTCCCACGTAAAGCCAAGCTCCGAAAAGCGCTTTGTGAACTGCACCTCATGCTTGCGCACGGCGTCCCAGTACGTCTCGATGGCGGGCAGCTCCCTCCAGTACTCAAGAAAGCGATCGTCCGTCAGCATGGGCTTGCGCACAGCGAACCAGTAACTTTGCACGTGCGGCGGGAACGCCTCGTGTTCGTCCCACGGCGCGTGCTGCGCGCCTTTGTGGCGTGACAGGCCCCAGAAGTCGACATCGCGCCCGCCCATCGTGCGAAACATCTCGTCGAGCGGGCACACCGGGCCGAAGATCGTCTGATTATAGAACAGCACCTCGTCGACGCCAGCGAGGTCCTGCGCCAGCAGCGCGTCGCGGTAGGCCGTGATGTCGTAGCCGCGGTTCTCGCGGTACATCACCTCGCCGCCCGCCGCGCGCAGCTTCGCCTCGCCGTTTGTCGTCAGCGTCCCGTTGACGACAAGCATCTGGCGCTCGCAGAATTTGCCCACCTCGGACACGAGAGCCGCCACATAGTCGTCCACGATGCCGTCCGCGTCGTAATATGCAAAGATGCCGAGACGCCTCGGCGTACCGGTCAATGTCATCGTTTCTTTCCTCCCCAAGAGCAGTCGCTTGTATGATGTTATTATAGTTGAAAACAGAAAGAAGTGCAATCGAACTGCGGCGGCCGATCGTCTCATACTGCTTTCTGCCGGCGGATCGTTTGCGTTGCATTCTCTCTTTCGCTTTTTACTCATTTGTGCCGGAGAAGCATCTGCTTTGCGCAAAAACTGTTGACAAAACGTGCTGCCTGTGCTATGGTTAGTTACAGAAGTAATGAATCACTAAACCAATGAGGTAAGGGAAGGGAGAGGGGAGAGAATGGCTTGAACGGGTCTTTCAACGAATTGTCGGCGATCTACCTGCAAATCGCCGCGATGATCGAGGATGACGTGCTGCGCGGAATCCTGTGCGAGGGCGAGCAGGTCCCAAGCACAAACGAGCTGGCGCGCGCGTACAACATCAATCCCGCCACGGCCGCGAAGGGCGTCAACCTTCTGGTGGACGAGGGCGTCTTGTACAAAAGGAGAGGGATCGGCATGTTTGTCGCCGAGGGGGCGCGCACAGCCATCGTGCAGAAGCGCAAAAATGCATTTTATGACGCGTTCGTCACGCAGCTGGCGCGCGAGGCGAAGGCGCTGGAGATTTCCAAAGAAGAACTGACCGCGATGATCGAACGCGCGGCATCCGAATGAGGAGGATATCACGATGAACGGAAAACAATTGAAGGCCGTCGGCGTATCCAAAAGCTACGGCAAAAAGGAAGTGCTGCACGGCGTCGACGTCGCGATCGAGCCGGGCGTCATCTACGG
>CALXIU010000017.1 GCA_944388415.1 uncultured Ruthenibacterium sp.
ATGGGGAGAGAAAACGCGCGCGTTGCGCGGGGGAGTGTTTGAATATGGGAATGGAGCGTTACCGCATCGCGGCGCAGCCTGTGGCGGCGGCGGAGTCCGTCGTGCGGTCGGAGCACTGGCGCGTCACGGTGCTCACCAGCCGGATGCTGCGGCTGGAATATTCGGAGACAGGCGTCTTTGAGGACCGCGCCACGCAGACCGTCGTCTGCCGCGCGTTCCCGCCCGTGCCCTTCACGGCCGAGCGGCGGGGCGGCGGGCTGGAGCTGCGCACCGAACACCTGCGCCTCGTCTACGACGGCGGTCCGTTCACGTCCGCGGGCCTGCAGGTGTCCGTGTGCAGCGGCGAGGGCAGCAGCCTGCCGTGGCGCTACGGCATGGAGCTGCACGCCTTCGGCGGCACGGCGCGCACGCTCGACGGCGCGGACGGCGAGATCCCGCTCGGCGACAGTCTGTTCTCCTACGAGGGCTGCTCCGTGCTGGACGACAGCCGCTCGATGGCGCTGACAAACGACGGCTGGGTGGCCCCGCACGCGGAGGAACAGGACCTCTACTTCTTCGGCTTCGGCCGCGACTTCGAGGGCGGATTGCGCGAGTTCTACCGCCTGTGCGGCCCGCAGCCGCTCTTGCCGCGCTTCGCGCTGGGCTGCTGGTGGAGCCGTTACCACCGCTACGACGAGCAGGAATACCTCGACCTGATCGACCGCTTCCGCCGCGAGGACCTGCCGTTCACCGTCGCCGTCGTCGACATGGACTGGCACCTCGTGGACATCGACCCGAAGTACGGCACGGGCTGGACGGGCTACACGTGGAACCGCGACCTGTTCCCGGACCCGCCGGCGTTTCTGCGCCGCCTGCACGAGCGCGGCATGCGCCTGACGCTCAACGTGCACCCCGCCGACGGCGTGCGCGCGTTCGAGGACTGCTATCCCGCCGTCGCGCGCGCGATGGGCGTCGACCCCGCGTCCCGCGCGCCCGTTGCGTTCGACGCGGCCGACCCGAAGTTCATGCGGGTGTACTTCGACGAGATCCACCACCCGATGGAGGACGACGGCGTCGACTTCTGGTGGATCGACTGGCAGCAGGGGACAGAGACGTCCATCCCCGGCCTCGACCCGCTGTGGATGCTCAACCACTATCACTACCTCGACAGCGCCCGCCGGGGCCGCCGCGCGCTGACGTTCACGCGCTATGCCGGGCCGGGCAGCCACCGCTACCCCGTCGGCTTTTCCGGCGACACGTATATCACATGGGATTCGCTGCGCTTCCAGCCGTACTTCACGTCCGCCGCGTCGAACGTCGGCTTCGGCTGGTGGAGCCACGACATCGGCGGCCACATGGGCGGCGGGCGCGACGACGAGCTGGCGGCGCGCTGGGTGCAGCTGGGCGTGTTCTCGCCCGTGTTCCGCCTGCACAGCATGGCGAACGAGTTCGCCGGCAAGGAGCCGTGGAACTTCGGGCGCGACGCGCGCGAGACGATGAACCGCTTCATCCGCCTGCGCCACGCGCTGGTCCCGTACCTCTATTCGATGAACCGCGACGCGCACGCGCTGGGCCGTCCGCTCGTGCGCCCGCTGTACTGGGCCGATCCGGACAACTTCCGCCTGTTCTCGCCGGAGCTGCGCAACGCGTTTTTCTTCGGCACCGAGCTGCTCGCCGCGCCCATCACCGAGCCGTGCGACCGCATTTCCCTCACGGCAAAGGCGAAGTGCCTGCTGCCCGAGGGCGTCTGGTTCGACGTGTTCACCGGCGTCGCGTACCGCGGTGGCCGCGAGCTTGCGTTCCGCCGCCCGATCGACGAGATGCCCGTGTTCGCCAAGGCGGGCGCGATCGTCCCGACGCAGCTGCGCGGGGCAAAGTGGAACGACGTGTCGAACCCCGACGCGCTCGAGGTCTTCGTCTACCCCGGCGCGGACGGCGCGTTCACCGTCTGGGAGGACTCCGACGAGGCCGACGACGCGCCCGGGAACTGGGCCGAGACGGCCCTCTCGCTGCGCTGGAGCGACGCGGGCGAGGCGTCGTTCACCGTCGCCGCGGCGCGCGGCAACCTCGCCGCCATCCCCGCGCGGCGCGCGTGGACGCTGCGCTTCGCGTGCGTCGAGGACGCGCCCGCGCGCGTCGAGGGCGCGGAGGCCGTCTGCTCGTACGACGCGGACGCCCGTACGCTGACGGTCGCGTTCACGGCGGACGTCACGCGGGACGTCCGCGTCACGTTCCCGGATGGCCTGCGCCGCGCGGCGAACCCGCTGGCGCAGCGCGCGCGGGAGATTTTGATGCGCGCGCAGATCAGCTACGACGAGAAGGAGCGACTGCTGCGCGAGATCGAGCGCGACGGCGCCGCCGCCGCGGGCGCGGTGCTCTTCATCGCGCAGAGCGACGCCGTCCGCGCCGCGCTGCTTGAGCTGCTCACCGCGCTGTGAGAGCCGGAATCTTTGAAACAAGGGCGTGCCGTCCCGCGGACGGCACGCCCTTGTTGTGTCCGAATGTGCAACCGGCAAAAACGCCTTTCCGGCGGGAAGCGTCCGGAAAGGCGTTTTTGCGGATCAGATCGAAGAATGCGAAGGTCAGAGGCCCGGTCAGCCGTACAGCGGGCCGTAGTGTTTGCAGGCGGCGAAGTCGGCGGACTCGGTGTCCTTCGTGCCGAACGCGGCCCACGCGTGCGGGCGGTAGAGCTGTTCCTCCGGCACGTTGTGCAGCGCCACGGGGATGCGCAGCATCGAGGCCAGCGTCACGAGGTCCGCGCCCACATGGCCGTACACGGTCACGCCGTGGTTCGCGCCCCAGTTCGCCATCACGCTGTACACGTCCTTGAACGCGCCCTTTCCGGTGAGGCGCGGCACGAACCACGTCGTCGGCCACGTCGGGTCGGTGCGCTTGTCGATGGGCGCGTGCACGTCGTCGGGCAAATTGGCCGTCCAGCCCTCGGCGATCTGCATCACAGGGCCGACGCCCTCGACGAGGTTGACGCGCAACAGCGTCACGGGCATCTCGAATTTGCAGCGGAAGTGGCTCGAGAATCCGCCGCCGCGGAAGTACTCGTAGTTCGCGCGGCACCAGTCGGTGGCCGCGAGGCACGCGTCCACGTCTTTTTCCGTCATTTCCCAGAACGGTTTCATGACGTGCTCGCCCGCGTCGTTTGTCGCGGCGCCCGAGCCGTCGAGCGCCGTCGCGCCCGAGTTGATGAGGTGGATGAAGCCGTTTGCGGCAACGCCCTCGGGCTTCTTGCCCGTCACGCGCTCGCAAGCCTCGGGGCTCCAGTACGTGCGCACATCGTGGAAGCAGGGGGCCGTGCCGGAGACGAGCGTGCCCAGCATCATCGAAACGCCGTTCAGCGTGTCGTTCTCGGTGGCGAACGGCGTCGGGCGCTTCGGTCCGTTCCAATCGAACGTGGAGGCCATGATAGCCTCGGAGAAGTCCGCGTTCGGCAGCCAGTCGGTCCAGTTGCGCTGGCCCTGGAAGCCGCCCGCGACGGCGTTCTTGCCCAGCGCCTCCTCGTGCCAGCCCATCTCGTCCAGCTTCGGGTTGCCGTAGAGGATGTCGCGCATGACCATCGTCATCTTCGTGATGAACTCCCAGTCCTTGTCGGCGGGCACGACCTTCGACTTCGTGATGACCTCGGGCAGGTCCTTGCCCGCGTTGCAGTCGAAGCCTTCCTTGCAGTTGGCCTTCACCCATGCGAGCGCGCGGTCATATTCCTCGTGGTCGTAAATTTCCAGCGTGATGCGGCGGAGGATCTCCGTCATGTCCGCCCACTCGGGGCGGATGCCGAAGTACTTCTGGAAGAAATTCGCGTCGCAATAGCTGCCCGCGATGCCCATCGCCACGCCGCCGAGGTTGACGTACGATTTGTTTTTCATCCAGCCGACGGCCACGGCGCAGCGCGCGAAGCGCAAAATCTTCTCGGCAGCGTCGGCGGGGACGGACGTGTCGGACGCTTCCTGCACGTCGTGCCCGTAGATGGAGAACGCGGGCAGGCCCTTCTGGGCGTGCGCGGCGAGGACGGCAGCGAGGTACACCGCGCCCGGGCGCTCGGTGCCGTTGAAGCCCCAGACGGCCTTGATGGTGCGGGGGTCCATGTCGAACGTCTCGCTGCCGTAGCACCAGCAGCGCGTGACGGTGAGCGTGGCGACGACGTTCTGCGCGGAGAACTTGTCGGCACACGCAGCGGCCTCCGCGCCGCCGCCGATCGTGGAATCCGCGATGACGCACTGCACGGGCGTGCCGTCGGGATAGCGCAGGTGTTCCTCAATGAGCTTTTTCGCGTTTTCGGCCATCTCCATCGTCTGGGCTTCGAGGCTCTCGCGCACGCCGCCCCAGCGGCCGTCGATGGTCGGACGGATGCCGATTCTCGGATACAGCATATGTTTTTCCTCCCTGTTATTTCAGAATTGTTTTATATGTTTCGTATGCTTCGTTCCACGCGGCCTGTTCGCCCGGCGCGTAGCGCTTGACGGCTTCGGTGCGCGCGATGAGCGCACGGCCCTCGTCCACGTCCTTCACTTCACCCAGCGCGACGAGCTGGATGAGGATGTTGCCGAGCGCCGTCGCCTCGACCGGCCCCGCGAGGACGGGAAGGCCGGTGCAGTCCGCCGTCATGCGGCAGAGAAGGCGATCCTTCGTGCCGCCGCCGAGGACGTGCAGCGCCGAAAAGCGCTTGCCGGTGGCCTCGGAGAGCTGCGCGAGCGCGAAGCGGTACTTGAGCGCAAGGCTCTCGTAGATGCAGCGCATCACCTGCCCGACCGTCTCGGGCACGGGCTGCCCGGTGCGGCGGCAGAACGCGCGCACGCGGCAGGGGATGTCGCCCGGCGGCGTGAACTCGGGCGCGTCGGGGTCGATGAAGCTGCGCAGCGGCCCGGCCTCGAGCGCCAGCCGCTCGAGGTCGGCGTACGAGTATTCCTGCCCCTCGCGCCGCCACTGGCGGCGGCTCTCCTGAATGAGCCACAGGCCGATGATGTTTTTGAGATAATTGACCTTGCCGTTCGCGCCGCGCTCGTTCGAGAGCTCGAGCTTACGGCTCGCGTCCGTCAGCACGGGGGAGTTCAGCTCGCAGCCGAGCAGGCTCCACGTGCCGCACGAGAGAAACGCCGCGTCCCTGTCCGGTGCGGGCAGTGCCGCCACGGCGCACTGCGTGTCGTGTCCCGCCGCGGCCACGACCTTCGCGCCGCGGTACTCGCCCACGACGGTCCCGCTCTTGACAAGCGGCGCGAAGAGCGTCTCGGGGATGCCGAACGCGTCCAGCACGCTGCGGCTCCACGCGCCGGTGCGCGCGTCGAGCATCTGGCTCGTGGAGGCGATGGTCGTCTCGCACGCATCCGCGCCGCACAGCGCGTGGGCGAAGAGGTCGGGCATGAAGAGCAGGCGCTTCGCGCGGCTCCACGTCTCCGGGTCGCTCTCTTTCACGGCCAGCAGCTGGAACAGCGTGTTGATCGGCATGATCTGACTGCCCGTCGCGGCGTAGAGCGCGCCGGCGTCCATTGTGCGGAATGCCTTGTCCGTCATGCCCTCGGTGCGGCCGTCGCGGTAGTGCACCGGGTCGCCGAGGAGCGTGCCGTCTTCGCCCAGCAGGCCGAAGTCCACGCCCCAGGTGTCGAACGCGATGCTGTCGAACGCGCCCGCTTTCTCGATGCCGAGGCGGACGTTTGCCATCAGGTCGTTGAAATCCCAGCGGAAATGCCCTTCGGATTCGCGCGGGCAGTTCTCGAAGCGGTGCACTTCCTTATAGGTGAGAGCGCCGCCGTCGTACTCCGCGAGGATGGCGCGCCCGCTGGAGGCGCCGAAATCAAACGCCAGCACGCGTTTCATTTCACCACTCCTTTTTTCAGAAGCACGTTGGCGTAGATGGCCGTCTCGCCGGTGGCGATGACGGCGTACGCGTTTTTGGCGCGGTCGTAGAACGCAAAGCGCTCCATCATCTCGACCTTGTCGGGGTCTTCGCCGTGCTTTTTGAGCAGCGCGCGGTACTCGTCCCAGATCACGGGCACGACCGGGTCGCCGGGCACGACTTTCATCAGCGCGGCGGGCTGATCGACGTACTGATCGAGCGGGATGAGCTGCAAAATCGCGTCGAGCATTTCCGGCACACCGTGGCCGTCCGCGCGGATGACGACGGCGTTTTTACCGATGCTCTCGGCGGGGAAGTTGCCGTCGGCGATGACGAGTTCGTCGCCGTGGCCCATCTCGCACAGAACTTTCAACAGTTCCGGGGAGAGAAGTGGAGAAATTCCTTTCAGCATGGTTGTCACCTCAGTCCGTTGTCAAATTTCTTGTAGCCGGGATGGCGGCCCGTCACGCGGTAGAACCCGCGCAGGTCGATCAGCTTCCGGATGTTCTCGCGGCTGATGTCGATGCTGCCGCCGAGGATGACGGCATTGATCGTGATCTTGGCCCACAGCTCAAGGCTCTCCATGCGGTAGAACGCCGTGATGACGTCCGAGCCGACGGCCAGCGCGCCGTGGTTTTCCAGCAGCATCACGTCGTGCTCCTCGAGGTAGGGCTCAATGGCGTCGGGCACTTCGGTGGTGCTGGGCGTGCCGTACGGCGTGAGCGGGACGCTGCCGATGAC
>CALXIU010000018.1 GCA_944388415.1 uncultured Ruthenibacterium sp.
CAGCTGTATTTGATCATGTCCTCGGTAGTGCCCGCCGTGCCCTGCACCGTGTTTGTGCTGCACCCGCTGATGGCCGCGGCCAGCAGCTCGGAGAGCATCGTCTTCGCGGTGCCCGGCTCGCCCACCAGCATCAGGCCGCGGTTGCCCGCCAGCGTGACGATGCACCGCTCCACCAGCGCGTCGTTGCCGAGGTATTTCTTGCCGATGGCGATCTCCCGGCCTCCCGCACGGACGGGCCCGCGCGAGCCCAGAATGAACAGCCGCACGGCCTTGGGCGAGAGCTGCCAGTTCTCCGGCTTCCGGTTGCCCTGGTCCCACAGCTGCAGCGCGTCCAGCTCCTCTTTGTATCGCACCTCGGCCTGAGGACGAAGGATTTTCTGCTCCATCTCGGTCACCTCTCCGAAAAGAATACCAAAAAATTGGGAAAGATCATCTCTATTGTAGAGCAAGCTGCCGGAAATGGCAACACGCGCGGCCGATTCCACGCAAAAAATGAGCGATCCCGCGCGACAGCTATTGACAAAAGGCAGCGAGCAAAGTAAAATAAAAATATATCGGACGGAGAGCCTCTGTCGGCCGCCGTCCGATGAAAACCAGGATAGAATGGTGTAGAGTAGTGGAGCATTGCCTCTGGGTGAGGTATGCCCTGCTGCTCTTTTTTGTCGTCTTTTGCCACCGGACGCGCCGGCGGCGCGCCAATTGAATCCCCGCCGCACGCCGCGATCATGGCGTGCCCGCCCGGGCGAATCGGGAGGCGGTCAGAAAGTATCCCGACACAAAACAAGTGTTTTTATTCATCCATACACAGCTGCGCCGCCCGATTTTCCCCTTCCGGCGCACGCACAGAGAGGAGAGAAAGCGCTGATGACAAACACCATTCTGTATCTGCTGAAAACCGAGCCGACGAGCGCCGCCACGCTGTCCGTCAAGCCGTGCAACGAGTATGAGAAAGAGGGAATCGCCGCACAGTCCTGCGAGCGCTTCCTGCGGGCGGCGGCGACGCTGCCGGAGGGCGGCTGCCTCGTCTGGCAGCTGGACGGATGCCTTTCCCGCATCTTTTACGGTGCAGAGACGCCGGTGACATCGGAAGACCTCGGCTGGATGTTCGAAGCGTACGCCGACGTGAAGGCCGCGCCTCACGCGAACGCGGCCGCCTTCTGCCAGAGCCCGCGCAAGGTCTATGCCCTGCTGGAAACAGGACAGGAGCCGGGCGAAGAACGGAGATACACCGGAGGGCGCGCACAGTACCACCGCGGCGTTCTGGACGGCATGGAGCGCCGTGGGGGGATGTTCCGCATCGCCGCGGGCCCTGCGGGCGGCGCGGTCCTGATCAGCCTTCCGGTCGAGATGCCGCTGCGGATGAATGCCATGCTCTCCATGGCGTTTCCCGGCCTGCAGGCGCGGGAACTCAGCGCGGAGGGCGAGGCTTTCCCCGCGCCGCTCTCGGAGAACCGGCTCGGGCAAGTCATGACCGGGCTGATGGAAGAGCTTGTGCCCGAATTCCCTGAGGGGGAGCTGTGCGCGGAGGAGTGCGACGAGCCGGACGAGCGCACGCCCATCGAGACGCTGGACCTCAGCGTCCGCGCCTACAACTGCCTGCGGCGGGCCGGCATCGTCACCGTGGAGCAGCTGCGCTCGATGCGGGAGAGCGAGCTGTCCCGCGTGCGCAATCTGGGCAAAAAATGCACGATGGAAGTTTTGAACAAGCTCTCCGCATCCCCTGCCCTCTCCGCGCCCGAGCAAGAGCGCGAGGAAGAATGCGACCCTTTCCGGCAGCTGGAGGCGCTGGTCGGGCTGGAGAACGTCAAAGAGCAGATGCGGAAGCTGGCCGCGTTTGCCCGGATGGAGCAGGAGATGGAGCGGCGCGGAAAGCTGCCGTCGCCCATCGTACTGAACATGGAGTTTGTGGGGAACCCCGGCACAGCCAAGACCACGGTGGCCAGGATCGCCGCGGGCATCTTCTACAAGCTCGGGCTGCTGTCGCACCGGGAGATCGTCGAGGTGGGCCGCGCGGACCTGATCGCGCACTACGAGGGCCAGACGGCCGGAAAGGTGCGCGATGTGTTCGATCGGGCGCGCGGAAAATTGTTGTTCATCGACGAGGCGTACTCCCTCGTGGAGACGTGGGAGGGCGCGTACGGCGACGAGGCGATCAGCACGCTGGTGCAGGAGATGGAGAATCATCGCGGGAAGACGATCGTCGTCTTCGCCGGATATCCTGACAAGATGGCGGACTTCTTCGCAAGAAATCCCGGCCTGCGCTCGCGCGTGCCGTTCAGCCTCCGGTTCGACGACTATTCCGTGGAGGAGATGGTCCGGATCACGGCGCTGGAGGCGAAAAAGCGTGGGTTTTCCCTTTCGCCGGAGGCAGAAACGACCGTGGCATCGGTCTGCCGCTCGGCGGCCCGGCGGCCGGAGCTGGGCAACGGCCGATTTTGCCGGAACCTCGCGGAGAGCGCCGTGCTGAACTACGCGGCACGCGTTTTCGGCGCTGACTCCGAAGTGATTCCGGAGGCGGATTTTACACTGGAGGCGGTGGACTTCACGGCGCCGGAAGCGGCGCGGAAGACGCGGCGCACGGCGATCGGCTTCGGCGCGCCGCCTCTGCGTGAAAGCGGCAGCGCAGCGCCTCGCACAGCGCGCATTGGATGACGGCAACGCCGAGCTGCGCCAGAAACGCCGCCTTGACAGAGAGGTCGCGGCCCGCGCCGGGCGCGAGGAGAAAGTCCTCGAACTGCTGCGCGACGCCTTCCGCCGTCTGCAGCCACCACGCGAAATCGCTCCACCGGGACGGCGTGAGCCACGACGGCCACGCGGCGAGCAGCATGGGCAGCGCGAGCGACGCCGCAAAGAACACGGTGAACCAGATGGCGTCGCGCGCGGGAAACGCCCGGCGCGACGCGGCCTTTCCCGCCCATGCCGCCAGCACGCACGCGGCGAAGAGCACCGGGAACCATGCGAGCGCCTTCGCGACGGCGGCGGGCGCGGCCGTGTAGAGACGCCAGTCCGGCTCGGGAAGGCCGCTCTCCAGCAGCCGGGCGTCCGTCCACGACGCGGGGTCCTGATGCGCCTCGTCCGTGTACATGAGCTCCACCGCCGTGAAGGCGGCGTCCCCCGAGGGAAGCAGCGCGAGCGCGTCCCCGCTCTTGAACACGGCGCGGACGGTGTACTTTTCGCCGTCCGCCGAGAGCGTCAGGCCCACCGCGTCGGCGCTGCCGAACAGCTTCCACGCGAGCGCGTCCGACACCGCGCAGCCAGTTTGATCAGGCGGCGCGGGCAGCTGCCCCGCGCCGCAGTCCCGCCCGAGGACGAGCGACGCGTCGCCCCGATAGAAAATCGTTTCGCTCTGTGTTTGGCGCAGCCCGCCGTCGAGCGCCGCGCTGCCCTCGCCCCAGAATGTGAGGCCCGGCAGCTTTTCGGCGGCGGCTTTCACTGCGTCCGCAGCGAGGGGTTCTGCGTAGCGCAGGCTGACGCTTTGGCAGCTTTTTTCGAGCGCGGCGGCGTTTTTCATTCCGGCGGCAGTGAAGGCCAGAAGAAGCAGCGCCATCAGCGCCGTGACCGCCCGCCTCATTGCTCGAGCCTCACCGACGCGCCGGGGCTGACCGCGCGGTCGGAGGACGTGATCACGCTGCCCGCGCCGCCCTCGATTGCGGCGTACTGGCCGGCGCTGTCCACCTCCAGCACCGTGACCGGGACGCGGCGCGCCGTGTACGTGACGCCGAACGCGCTGCGACTCACGTCGACCGTGAGGACGTAGCTGCCCTGCGTGTCCTGCCGGATGGCTGAGACGGGCACGCATGTGCCGTACACCGTCCGCGAGAACACAAGCTTCGCCTGAGCCGTGCCCGCCTTGAAACCCTCCGCGCTGCTCGGGAGTACCGCCGTGACGAGACACATCCTGTCTTCGCCCGCGTCCTCCACGGTGCGCACGGACGCCTCGGCGCTCGCCGAGCCCTGCGTTACGGTGACGGCCTGCCCGGCGGAAAGCTTTTCCGTCTGTTCGGAGGCGAGCGAAAACTGTACAAGAAGCTCGCTGCCCTCTTTCGCGAGGCGAACACCGCCGTCCGGGCAGGGCTCGCCCTGTTCGAGGCTGCACGCGAGAAGCTGGGCGTCACGTGGAGCGTACACCGTGCCGCCCGATTCGATCAGGCCGGAGAGAAGGTCGATCGTCTCGTCGTTCTTCGCTTTTTCAAGCCGGAGTGATTCGGCCTGCGCCGCGTTTGTCTTCGCCGTCAGCACGGCGTTCGCCTGCGCCTCGGAGTAGGCGGCGTTTGCCTGCGAGAGCGAGCTCTGCGCGTTTTCGACGCTGCGCTTCGCGGAGAGCATCGTGTCCTCGCGCGACGCCGCAGCGCTCTGCGCCGCCTGCTGTGCTGCGTCCAGCGCGCTCTTTGCCTCGTCCGCTGCCTGCTGTGCAGAGGCCAGCTCCTCCTCCGTTGGCTGTGGGTCGGTCTGCGATCGCAGCTCCGCGAGGCGTCGCGCGGCGTCCTCATATTCCGTCTGCGCTGCCGAGAGGGCGGTGTTTGCCTCATCCGCCGCCGCGCGGGTGCGCTCGTCGGCGCGGGCGTAGTCCTCCTGCGCGCGGGCGAGGCTCTGCTGCGCGGAATCGACGGAGCTTTTGTCAGTCTGGATGGAAGCGTTCAGCTGGTCGAGCTGCGCCTGCTGCTGCGAGCGGAGCGCCTTCGCGGAGGCAAGGGCATCCTCCAGCTCCTCGAGGTTCAGCCGCAAAACGGCGTCCCCCGCCTTGAGCTGCTGCCCTTCCACAGCGTACACGGCCTCCACCATGACGCCGGCGGGCAGCGCAATCGTCTCTCCCTCGCCCGCCGTGATGACGGCGGACGCGGACGCCTGCTGCACGATCGCGCCCTGCGAGGGCGTGGTGAGGCTGACCTTCGCCATCGCCGCGCCGGAGGTGCCGCGCGCGACGAGCGTGAGCACCAGCATCGCGGCAAAAAAGCGCAAGGCGTAGCGCCCCGGGCGCGACGTGCCGCCGAGCGCAGCCAGCGCGCGCCGGGCGGCGGATCTTGCCCCGCTTCGTCCGCGCGGTTTTGTCGTCTGATTGAGAAGTTTCATGCACATCACATTCCATCGTTGATCGAAGCGGACAGGCCGATGCCGCGCTCGAGGTATTTCTGGCCGGTCAAAAAGAGCAGCAGCGGCGGCGCGAGCATCATCAGGCTCGCGGCCATCGCGAGGCCGAGGTCCGCCGCCGTGATGTTCGACAGAAAGAGGCTCAGCGGCCAGTTCGCCTTGTCCTTCAAAAACATCATCGGCTGCTCGATGGCGTTCCACGCTTCGATGAAGCCGAGCGTCGCGGCGCTCAAGATCGCAGGCATGCCGAGCGGCAGGCCCACCGACGCGAAGATGCGCAGCGGCCCCGCGCCGTCCAGCGACGCGGCCTCGACAAGCGCGTCCGGCACCGCGTCGAAGCCCTTTTTGATGATGAACACCGGGAACGTGGAAAACACGCCGGGCAAAATGACCGCAAACGGCGTGTCCATCAAGCCGAGCCTGTCCAGCACGAGATAGTTCGGGACCATCGTGATCTGAAACGGCAGCACCATCAGCACAAGGTAGGCCGCGTATAGCGCCCGCCGGCCCGGAAAGCGCAGCTTGCTGAATACCCACGCCGCCGGGGCCGCCACGAGCAGCTGCCCCGCCACCTGCGGGAACACCTGCACGCAGGCGTTCCAGAACATTGTGAAAAACAGCGGCGTGTCAAAGAGAAGCTGCACCAGCGGCTCCAGCGTGGGCCAGTTCGGGAGGATGCACCAGACGGCGCTCTGCGCGCCGCCGGATTCGAGCGCCGGGCCGATTGTCATGCGCAGCTCGTCCTCGGGCGTGAGCGCTCCCATCACCATGAACCAGAGCACCCACCATGTAAAGAGCGCCAGCAGCGCAAGCGCAGCAAGGCGCAGCGACCGTTTCAGCATGGCGTCTCCTTTCTTCGGATGCGGCGCGCCGCCAGAAGCAGGCCCGCCACGGTGAGCAGCGCGCCCACGACGAGCACCGCCGCCGCGGTGATGCGGCCGAGTTCCAGATTCAAAAACCAGTTGTTGAACAGGTGCTGCAAGAGGTACATGCTCTCGTGCGGATAGGCGCCCGCGACGAGGTACGCCTCCCGGAACACCTTGAAGCTGTTGATGAGGCTGAGCAGCGCGGTGAGGCCCAGCGTGGGGCGAAGGCCCGGCCACGTGATGGCGCAAAACGTCTGCCAGCCGTTCGCCCCGTCCACCGCGGCCGCTTCATACTGGGACTGCGGGATTCGGTCGAGACCCGCCGCCCAGAGCACCATGTCGTAGCCGCAGTTTTTCCACAGATACGTGGCGATGAGCACCCAAAACGCCGCGCCCGTTCCCATGAAGTCCACCTGCTTTGCGCCGAGGGTCTGCAACACCGTATTGGCGAGGCCGTTTCCGGCAAAGAGCACCTTCCACAAGAGGACGATGCTCGCGACCGGAACAGCCAGCGGCAGGAGGAAGCTGGTGCGAAACGACTGCCCGCGCCTGCCCGCCGCCCTTGTCAGAAGCGCCAGAGCGAGGCTTAGCGCCAAGAGCGCCGGAATGCAGACGCAGAGAAAGCGCGCGGAGTTTGCCGCCGCCGTCTGAAACGCGCTGTTCGCAAGCACCGTTTTGTAATTGGAGAGGCCGACGAAGCGGCGACCGGGCGCGTCTGTGAAGCTGCGTCGCACCACCTCGGCGAACGGGACGAGATAAAACACCGCCACGCCCGCAAGGCTCGGCGAAAGCAGCAGCGCCGCGGCGCGCAGCTCGCCTACCCTTCGTTTATTCCTGTTCCGCGAGATAGAGCTTGAGCGCATCCTCCACACCTGTCTTTGCCTGTTCCAGTGTTGTGTTTCCCTCGATCAGCGCGTTCGCACTGAGCAGCAGGGCGCTGTACACCGTGTCGTCGGGCATCGTCACCGGCGTTTTCAGCGAGTCGATCAATTTTTTCGCCATGTCCAGCGCTTCGCCGGAGCAGTTGCGCGTGAGGCTTTGCTCCAGCGCGTCGGCGCGCACAGGCATCTCGTCTTGCTGCCACGACGACTGCACGGCATCCCCGAAGAGCACCGCAAGAAACTCCCCCGCTTCTTCCCGCACGCCGCTCGAGGCGGAGACGCCCGCGAGCGTCCGGGGCGTGAACGCGCCGTCCGCGAGGCCGGGGCGGCAGACGACGGAGAACGACGGCTCCTCTTTGAGCACGTCCGCCACATAGGCGGGGCTGAGCATGTCGTCCCACGCCATCGCAGCGTTGTGAGTGAAAAAGCACTCGTAGCCGCCATCGCTGTAGGCCGTCGCCTCGCCTGAGCCGCCCGTGACGACGCCGTTTGAGACAAAGTCGCCGTACGCGTCCATGCCGTAGTAGCCGCCCACCCCGGAGACAAATTCGAGCACCGCGCTCACCGCGCTGCCGTCGACGCCGTTCTTCGCGAGCTCAGAGGCGCTCGACGCGAGCGCGAAATCCAGAAGCTGCCCGACGCTGATGAAGCCGAGGCCGTAGGGCTCGTCCAGCGTCTCGTAGTACTCCGCACTCTGGCAGTCATACGCCGGGCGCGCGGAAAATTGAAGCAGCGTGTCAGCGAGCGCCGGGAGTGTCGTTGCGCCCGAGAGCGTGTCCGATTCGCCGCAGAGCACCGGGACCGAGAACCGCGCGGGAAGCACGCACGCCGCGCCGCTCTCGTCGAGAAATGGCGCAACGAGATTTTCCCGGAGCGCCGACGTGTCCACGTACCCGGTCAAATCCGCCAGAAGGCCTTTGTCGCGGTAGGCCTCCCAGTCCATCCCGTCCAAAATCAGCACGTCCGGGCCGGAGCCCGCCAGCAGCGCGGTGTTGAGCGACGAGAGCGCGTCCTCCCTGCCCGCCCCGCCGTCCGTCCCGATCTGATAGTTCACCTTCTGCCCGGGATTCTGCGCCTCAAATTCGGTGATGGCGGCGCGGACGGTGTCGTTGTTTTCAAGGCTCCACACCGTCAGGCTCGCGTCCGTCTCGGGCGCGGCGGCGCTCGCGTCCCAGTAATACCGGTAAATATGGGGCGTCACCAGATATTCCTCTTCCGAGCCGCTTGCGGCGGGCGTATCTTCCGCCGCCGAGAGCAAAAAGCTGCCGTCCGCGCAACAGGCGAGGCCCTGCGGCGCGAAATTTGTCCGCTGCATCGCCGTGCCGGAGGCGTCCACGACGAGTTCGGCCAGATCGCCGCCCTTCGCGACGCGGTAGATGCCCTTGTCCGAGGCGTAACAGAAATTGCCGTCGCCGTCCGAACAGGCGGCGAACGCGGCGAGAGACGCGTCCGGCAGATTTTCAAACACAGTGTTCGCCGCTCCGTCGAGCGTGCAGCGCACGAGGTTTGCGCCGCTGGCCTGATAGCTGATGTAATAAAACGCCCCTGCCTCGGTGGGGTCGGGCGCGAGGCCCGACACCGTGCTGCCGCCGAACATCTGCGCGAGATCGGCGACCTCAGTGCAGCTGCCCGTGGAGAGGTCGAGCTTCCACGTGCTCATCACGTTCATCGTGCCGTCTTCATTCAAAAGCGCCGGGGGCGCGTCCGCGGTCGCCGGCATGCGCATCATGCCCATGAGCAGCGCCGTCTGCCCCGTCACAGGCTGGACGTCGGTGACAGTCTGAATGCTCTCCGGCAGCGTCAGCTCGCGCAGCGAAGCGCCACCCGCGTCTGCGGCCCAGTACTTCCAGCTGCGGGAGGCGCCGCCGTCGTAGATCGCCGCGACAAAGCAGCCGCCGTCCGGGAAAACGCTCGTCACGCCGAAGTAGCTCGCGCCTGTCTCTTCGCGCCAGCCGGTGGGCGTCTCCTGCCACGTCGCGCCATTGTCGGTGCTCGACCACAGGCTGATCGTGTCGTCGCTTTTCTTTTCGAGCAAAAGAAGCGAATCGTCCTCAAGGAGCACAGGTTTTCCGAAGCTGTGCGCGTCTTG
>CALXIU010000019.1 GCA_944388415.1 uncultured Ruthenibacterium sp.
GGAGGCGCTGCTGGCGATGGGCACGCGGCGCGTGGCGGTGCGGCTGCCGGATTTTTCATCGGAAAAAGCGCAATACTATCCGGAGGCGGCCGGCGAGGCGAATCCAGCGCTCGGCGCGCGCGCGCCGGAGCTGCTGTTGTCGCACCCCGATATGCTGCGCACGCAGCTGCGCGCGCTCGTGCGGGCGTCCATCTACGGCAATCTGGCGGTGATTCTGCCGATGGTGGTGGACGCGGACGAGGTGCGCGTGATGCGCGAGATGCTCAGCGCCGTGCGGCAGGAGCTGATCGACGAGGGGCGCAACGTGGCGCAGAAGATCCAGTTCGGCGTGATGATCGAGACGCCGGCGGCCGCGATGACGGCGGACGTGCTGGCGCGGGAGGCGGACTTCCTGTGCATCGGCACGAACGATCTGGCGCAGTACATGCTGGCGTGCGACCGCTCGCAGGCGCAGCGCCCCGTGTTTGAGGCACAGCGCCACCCCGCCGTGCTGCGCGCCATCGCGCAGGTGGCTCGCTCGGCGCACGCCGAGGGCGTGCCCGTGTGCGTGTGCGGCGAGTGCGCGTGCGACCCGTCGCTGGCGGGCTTCTTCGTCGGGATCGGCGCGGATGAGCTGTCGATGATGCCGTCGGAGATCCTGCGGATGAAGCAGGCGATCCGCGCTCTGACGGCCGCGGACTGCCGCCGTGCGCTGGAACAGGCGCTCGACCTCGCCGAGGCCCCGGAATTTCCGCATCTGACAACTGAGGAGGACGCATAGGTGAAAAACGAACTGGACGATCTTCTCAATGCCGTCTTCGGCCCGCGCCGCACGATAAGCACGCCGAAAAAGGAGGCCGGTCCCGGCCGGCAGTCCGACGGCGACCTCACGCTGGAACAGCAGATGAGTCTTGCAAAGCAGCGCGCCTTTTACAGACAGATGAACCGCCAGCAGGCGTATGCAAAAACGCACACGGCTGAAGAGGAAACGCTCGACGCGATCCAGCGGGCGGTGCGCGACAACCAGCGCACCCTGGACGAGACGGCGAAGCAGCAGGCGCGCGACATCGCGGAGATGAACCGCAGCGCGATGGAGGACATCGAGCGCATCCAGCGGGAATTGCAGTCGCCAGCTGTCAAAAATCTTGCGGCCGGCACGACGAAAAGCGCGCCGGAACCGATGAAAGCCGGGCGCGGCGCGGACGGCTTCAACGGGCTTGGCGATGAGCTGGCGAAGCGCGTGTTCGGGCAGGAGGCGTTTTTGAGATCGCTCGTCATCGCGTTCAAGCGGCCGTATGTGATGGGACATCAGGGCGAGGCCGCGCGCAATGCGATGCTCGTGTGCGGCGCGCCGCGCACGGGCCGCCATCTGGCGCTCGGCGAGGCGGTGCTGCTGTTGAAGGAGCGCGGCGTATTCACGGACGGGTCCATCGCTTGGGTGGACCTCGCGCTCTACCCCACGCCCGCGCAGGAAACGCTGTTTTTGCAGGACCTGTACGGCGCGCTGGCGTCGGACGCCGAGGTGGTTGCGTTCGAGCACTACGAATCGTGCCACATCGGGTTCCTGACGGTGCTGTCGGAGCTTGTCGCAGACGGAAAAAGCCCGCTGAAAAGCAGGTATGTATTGCAGAACGGGCGGCTGGTCGACGCGGGCGGCGCGCTCGTTGCGAATGCGGTGAGCGCCCTGACGCCGCGTGGAAAATATCTGGTGTTTATCTCTGAACAGGGCGCGCAGGCGCTGAGCGGGCGCTTCGGCCGCCCGTTTGTGCAGGCGCTGGGCGACGTGTGCGAGACGCAGCCGCTCGACGCGGCGGCGCTGCAAAAGATCGCGGACACGCAGGCGGCAGAGCTTGCGGAAAGGGCGAGAAAATCGCTCTCGTTTGAGCTGAAAGGCCTGGACGGGCTGGCAAAAAACGCCGTGGCCGCGTGCGGCAAAACGGGCAGCGCGTCGGCGCTTCTGGACGCGTTTGACGGCGCGTACCGCGCGCTGGCACAGTACAAGCTGGAGCACGACTGCCCCGCCCCGCTGGACGTTGTCTTCCTTGCGGACGGACGCGTGAAGCTGGGCGGCGAGACGGTGGAGCTTGCCTCCCTGCTGCCGCGCGGCGCGCAGGACGACCTTGCGGCGGTGCGCGCCGAGCTGGAGGGTCTGATTGGCCTCGAGGACGTGAAGCGCTACGTGCTGGGCCTCGAGGACAATCTGCGGATGCAGCGGCGGCGGCGCGCCGAGGGGCTGGCCGTGACGGACGTGTCGATGCACATGATCTTCACCGGCAACCCCGGCACGGGCAAGACGACCGTCGCGCGGCTGGTCAGCCGGTATCTGAAGGCGCTGGGCGCGCTGTCGGGCGGACAGCTCGTGGAAGTGACGCGCGCCGACCTCGTGGGGCGCTACGTCGGCCACACCGCGCCACTGACGACGCAGGTGCTCAAGAGCGCCGTGGGCGGCGTTTTGTTCATTGACGAGGCGTACAGCCTCTACCGCGGCAAGCAGGACAGCTTCGGGCTGGAGGCAATCGACACGCTCGTGAAGGGCATGGAGGACTACCGCGACGACCTCGTCGTCATTCTCGCGGGCTACACGCGCGAGATGGAGGAGTTTTTGACGGCCAACAGCGGCCTCAAGAGCCGTTTCCCGAACATCATCGAGTTCGCGGACTACACTGCCGACGAGCTGCTTTCCATTTTGCAGATGCAGGCAAAGTCGCGCGGATACCGTGTGGACGCGCGCTGCGTGCAGCCGCTGCGCGCATACTTCGGCGCGGTGCAGTCGATGAACGCGCGCGACGCGGGCAACGGGCGTCTGGCGCGCAACAAGCTGGAGGAGGCCATCCTCGCGCAGGCGCGCCGCGCCGCGTCGGACGAGGCGGCCGATCTGTCGCTGCTTTTGCCCGAGGATTTCGACCTGACGCTGCCCGCCTGATCGGAGGAATTGACGTGAAGCTCTTTGTGCCCGCCGCTTTGACGGCGCTGTTTCCGTACACGCTCCTCGCGGCGCTGCACTGTCTGTTCACCGGCTTCGGCATGGACACTGTGTTCGGGGACGGGATCGGCCTTCTGCTCGCGCTGGGCGCGGCGGTGCTGGCTGCCGCCGTCTCGGCGGCAGTGCTGTGCATTCAGCTGCGGCGGGATGCGCCGCCCCGGACGGCCGCGCGCATCGCGATGCTGATCAAGCTGGCGCACATTCCCGCGTATCTCGC
Source organism: uncultured Ruthenibacterium sp. (assembly GCA_944388415.1). Taxonomy (GTDB): domain Bacteria; phylum Bacillota; class Clostridia; order Oscillospirales; family Ruminococcaceae; genus Ruthenibacterium. The sequence continues at coordinate 3,180 of CALXIU010000019.1, forward strand.
CTTGTTCGCGCTCGGCTTGATGTTCCTTTTGACGGTCTTCACGGCCGGCTTCACGCTTTTCATCGTCCTGTGGGACTGTCTCGCCATCGCGTTCAGCGGCGCGGCCGGTGCTGTGGCCGTGTGCCGGTGCCATCGCGGCGGCGTTTTGACGCGCACCGAGTGGATCGCGCACACCGTTTTGCAGTTTATCTTCTGCGCGGACGTTGTGAGCGCCGTGATCGTATCCCGAAAGGTCGCCCTCGCGCAGCGGAGCGCGGAGAGATAAAAACAGCCTTTCAGGCCCGTGCAGTTCCCCCCCAGTCCCCTTCGGGGACAGCTCCCCTCGAAGGGGAGCCAGGAAACGATTTTCGGCAAGCTGACGGCCCGGTCTTTCGACCGGGCCGTTTTTTACGCGGAAATGTGTTCGGGCGGCGCTTCAAACCACGCGCGGGCTTTCAGCACGCCCCAGCCGCACGCGAGGCCCGCGGCGAGCAGGACAAGCTCGCACACGGCGACGCTGACGGGCGCGAGCAGCGTCGCGCCGAAGTTGAACACAGTGTGCAGCGCGAGCGCCGCGAGATAGAACACGGCCTTCTTCTCGCGCACCGCGCGGAAGACGAGCACGGTGTTGAACAGGTGCAGCAGCACGGCGCTGACGCGCTCGACGACCGCCCAAAACACGAGCACCGGCGTGACGGACTGGAGCTGTTCGAGGACGAGTTCGTACGTCTCGGAGCCGAGGAGCGTCCCGAGCGCCGCCGCGTTCGTATTCACCATCAGCGACAGGACGATCAGATTGATGTAGTTGAAGCCGACGAGCAGCATCGCCTCGCACAGGCCATGGCCGAGGCCGAAGCTGACGGCGTCGCGATACGCGCGGCGGTTTTTCAGAATGAGCGCGCCGCCGAGACGCGCCGTCTCCTCAAAGAGGCCGGCGGACAGGCCGCCGACGAGCAGCGCGTACAGATACGGGCTGCCCGCGGCAAACGCGGCGACCGCCGGGACGGCGCCCAGCGCGCTGAGGATCGGGATGCGCAGGACCATCTGGCTGACAAAAAACGACGCGAAGCCGAGCGCGAGCGGCGCGCCGCTGAGCTTCCGGCGCACGCACAGCACGATCAGGAGCGCGGCGGGCAGGAGAAACAGAAGGACAAACCCGGCGGCCATCGCGGCGACCGAGGCGGCGGGGATCAAAGGCTGCTGCATCATATCGCTTCCCCCTTTTGGGATATTTGTGCTTTCAGAATAAAGCGTAACGCGCGGCGTGTCAAGCGTACAGGAAAAAAAGCGCCCCGCAGGGCGCTTTTTTCAAAAGCCGAGGATCTGCACGGCGAGACCGGCCGCTGTGCCGATGACATACAGCAGGCCGACGATGAAGACGTTCTGTTTCCAGCTTCTGTTGGCGCGCAGCAGCACCGCGAGGCCGACGCCCGCCGACGTGGACAGGCCGGCGACCGCGCCGCCCAGCGTCAGCGAACCGGAGGCATACAGCTGCGTGATGAGCACGCTGGCCGCGCAGTTCGGGACGAGGCCCAGCAGTCCCGCGGCGACGGGCTGAAACAGCCCCGCCTGCGCGAGAAACGCGGAGAGTGCCTCCTCGCCGATCCACTCGACGGCAAGACCCATTGCAAAGCTGAAGACCAAAATATAAAGGAAGATGTGCAGCGTGTGCTTGACCGCGGCAATGAGGATGCTGTCGCGCTCCTCGTGGTCGTGGCAGTCGACGTCGTGCATGCTGCCCGCGTAGCCGCCGCGCACGGAGGCGGGGATCAAGCGCTTGAACAGCACATCGATGCACAGGCCCGCCGCGAGCGCCACCGCCAGCTTGAAGCCCAGAAGCACGAACATCCTGTCCCAGTGCTCCGGCGTCGCGATGAGGATCGGCACGGCCTCGTCGGACGTGGCGATGAACACGGCCATCAGCGTGCCGAGCGTGATGACCTTCGAGCCGTAGAGGTTCGCGGCCATGGCCGAGAAGCCGCACTGAGGCACGAGGCCGAGCGCGGAGGCCGGGACGAACCCGAAGCGCCCGCCGCCCGCGAGCGCGCGCTCGAGCCAGGCGGAGTGGCGGTGTTCGATGTACTCGATGAGCAAATACGCCGCAAAGAGGAACGGCAGCATCCGCACGCTGTCCTCAGCCGCGTGGAGCACCGCATGTGTGATGATTTCCTGCATAAAATTCTCCCATTCATTTTTTCAGAATATTTCTTATTATACCACCCGCCGCATCTGTTTACAAACGGCATTTATGTATGGTATGATATTGATGAAAAAATCACAATCCTCTGCGGAGCAGGAGGTTGTTTTTTCACTCGTTTTGTGATTTTGACAAACAAGGAGCATGAAGGCAAATGAGAGGAATCTATTCGTCCGTCACGGACATCCGGAGAAAGGTTTTCACGGAGGTCGCCCGCATGGCCTATGAAGGCGGGGACTACCACCGCATTGAAGAACTTCCCTACAAGATCGTCCCCGGCGAGGTGGGAAAGTACCGCGACAGTATCTTCCTGGAGCGCGCCATCGTCGGCGAGCGTCTGCGCCTGTCCATCGGACTGCCGCTGCGCCCTGTGGACGAGCACGCGGCTCTCTCCAACGGCATTGAGGAGAGCGCCATCGCGGAAAAATACTACGATCCTCCCCTCATCAACGTCATCTCGTTCGCGTGCAACGCATGCCCCGAGAAATCGTACCATGTGACGGACATGTGCCAGGGCTGTCTGGCGCACCCGTGCACCGAAGTGTGCCCCAAGGGCGCGGTGTCCATCGTGCACGGGCGCAGCGTCATCGACCAGACGAAGTGCGTCAAGTGCGGCATGTGCGCGAACGCCTGCCCCTACGGCGCGATCAACAAGATGGAGCGCCCGTGCGCCAAGGCGTGCGGCATGGACGCCATCGGCTCGGACGAGCTGGGCCGTGCCTCCATCAACTATGACAAGTGCGTTTCCTGCGGCATGTGCCTTGTGAACTGCCCCTTTGGCGCCATTGCGGACAAGAGCCAGATCTTCCAGGTCATTCAGTCCATCAAAAAAGGCGATCGTGTCATCGCCGCCGTGGCCCCGGCTTTTGTAGGCCAATTTGGCCCCGAAATGACAACTGCCAAGCTGAAACCCGCCATGAAGCTGCTGGGCTTTGACGACGTGGTGGAAGTGGCCATCGGCGCAGACTTGTGCACCATTGAGGAAGCCAAGGACTTC
>CALXIU010000020.1 GCA_944388415.1 uncultured Ruthenibacterium sp.
GGGCCGTATGGTCATGGACATCTTCCACACGCTGCACGAGCAGCACGGCAAGACCATCGTGCTCATCACGCATTCGCAGGAACTGGCGGAGGAGTGCGGGCGCATTGTTTCCATCCGCGACGGGCAGATTGTCAGCGAGCGGAAGGGAAGGGGGCGGGCTCATGCTGGTTGAGAACATCCGTCTCGCGCTGTGGGGTCTCTGGGCGAACAAGCTGCGCTCGATCCTCACGATGCTCGGCATCATCATCGGCATTGGCTCCGTCATCGCCATCATGACGGTCGGCTCCAGCATGACGGCGTCGATCGAATCCGGTATGCAGTCGATGGGCGCGGGCAACATCACCGTCAGCCTGACGCAGAAGAGCGATTCGTCCGAGGGCGCGCGCATGTTCCGCGCGTCGCAATACCGCGACGAGGACCTCATCACCGACGCGATGATCGCCGAATTCCGCGCCGACTACGGCGACGATTTGCTCGCTGTCGGTGTCAGTGAGTCCATGGGGACGTACACCGTCGAGGTTGGAAGCTCGTCTGCGTCCGTCACGGCAACGGGAGTCAACCCGGACATGAAGTACGCGAGCGACGTAACGCTCGTCACCGGCTGATTCGTTACCGATGCAGACAGCGAAAAGGAGCGCCGTGTCGCCGTCGTCAGCGACGTGTTCTGCGAAGCGCTGTTCGGCAGCGCCGACCCCATTGGTCAGTCTTTCACGATCACGCAGGGCACAAAGAACGAGACGTTCTACATCGTCGGCGTCTACGAGTACGACGACAGCGGCGTGACGCTCGCCTCGGAGTACGACACGCCAACCACGACGATGTATGTGCCCGTCGGCACGGCCAAAGCCATCATGGGCTCGTCGGACGGCTACTCGTCGCTGACAGTCATCGGCAGCTCGCTGCTCTATTCGCAATCGTTCATGGACAGCGTCGAGGCGTATTTTGCCTCCTATTACACGCACAACGACTCATACACCGTTACGGCGACGAGCATGGAGAGCATGCTTGAAAGCATCACGGAGATGATGGGCACCATCAGCCTCGCCATCGCCGTCATCGCGGGCATCAGCCTTGTCGTCGGCGGCATCGGCGTCATGAACATCATGCTCGTGTCCATCACCGAGCGCACGCGCGAGATCGGCACGCGCAAAGCTCTGGGTGCCACGAACGGTTCCATCCGGATGCAGTTCGTCGTCGAGAGCATCATCCTGTGCCTCGTCGGCGGCGCCATCGGCGTATCCGTGGGCGTTTGCCTTGGCGCCGTGGGCGCGGGCGTGCTGGGCTACGCCGCTTCGCCGAGCCTCGCCTCCATCGTGGTGGCGGTAGGCTTCAGTGTTTCCATCGGTCTTTTCTTTGGCTGGTATCCGGCCAACAAGGCGGCGAAACTTGACCCCATCGAGGCGCTGCGGTACGAATGAGAAGGAACCCGCCGCAAAACGCGCGGCAGAGCGACCCGTTTGTGGTCAGCCCTGCCGCGCATTTTCGTTTTGGGATTCCGCTGTGAAAAACAGATACACGTCTCTTACAAATACGATTTCGTCCGCCGCATGTCTGTGACCAGATCCGCGTTTCCGTCCGCCTTCATACGTTCGATGAGTTTCGGAATGTTGCGGCTCCTGTCCGCGTCGACGGCATTGATCTCCTGTTGGGTGAGCCCGACAAGCTGGATGAATTCTGTCTTTCCGTATACGGACATCTGCGTCTCAGCCTCCGTATCATTCACCAGCAAAAGCGCTGTGATGAGGGAATCCGACCCGGCGTGAAGCGGCGTTCCATTGCCCCGAATGGTTTGATTGGGAACAAAGAAGCGCTCCGTCTGATAGGTGTATCTGGCCAGATTTGACATCATGTCGATGGCCCACATGCAGCTCTCCGTGTCGTCTTCCTTGAGCTTCATCGTCATCTCATAGCCCCAGCCGTTCCATTCACCGCCGAAAGCCTCTTCGTCCCCGTAGAGAACGGTCATCCCGTAAGTGACGAGATGCTTGTACCCCTTGGGTGAGGTATAGACGGAAAAGCCGTCCAAATACTCATCGCCGCCCAGCATCGCCCTCGACGTCAGCACGGTGCCGAAGTGAGCGGGCGTCTGCCCGGGATAAAGCTTTGCAAACGCGTCGTCGATGGCTTGCCATCCGGGGCTGTATTCCTCGTCCTCTTTGATGCGCCGTAAAAATTCTTCCTTTGTCAATCCAATCGCCTCCCGTATTACCGCCGCTCCACAGCCTGCCAGGTGCGCCCGGCCCGCTCCATGCGCGTCCAGTGCTCGAGCGGGGGAACCGCGCCGCGCAGCCAACCGCGCAGCACGTCTTCCGCCTCACCGGCGTCCACATCCCGCGTCCATGCGTATTGCCCGGGCGCACCGGGCGCGCCGGAATACTCCTCGATCAGGATGCGCGTCAGTCCCCGCGCTCCGCCGGGGATACAGGCCAGCCGGCTGAACGCGCGCCCCTGCCCATAAAAGGAGACGCCGGGCACCAGCTGGAATGCGTTTGGCTGCCCCGTCCGGCTCGGCCCGAACAGCAGCTCGTGGATGACGTCCCATGTGACGCGGGACGTCACGGAGCCGTCCGGCAGCGTGAGCACCTGATTCTGGGCCAGCGCCTCCCGCTCCCGGCGCTTCCGTTCGTCCTGCATGGCCTTCCTCTGTTCGTAGGCCTGCTCCTGCGCGTGCCGCCGCATCTCGTCCTTTTCGTAAACAAGGTCTTTGTAATCCTTGGAGTCATAAACGCCGAACACAGCGGCCGGGGCCCGTCGGCGCAGCCCGTTCATGGCCGCCTCCAGCTCCTGCCGGGATCTCAGCGACGTGACCTGCCGCTGCCGACGGTCGTCCACGATCCAGACCTCATAGATGCAGGTGACGCGGGTCCGCCCGCCGCTGTGGGAGGTGCGCCGTTCCTCGCGGCTGAACACGCCGCGGATGCGGGGAATGCACGAGACTGCGTCCCCCAGCACCCACTCCTTGCCGATGCCCATCGCACCGCACCAAAGGCCGTTTTGGCGCAAGTGCTGATCCACCATGGCGCAGAGCTCATTCAGCGGCGGCGCTTCATCGGGATAGGGGAGCTGGTCGCGGATAGACTGAGCCAGCGCGCTTTTCTCGGGGAACAGGGCGTCCCGGAGGCTTCGAGACGCAAGGAAGAGTCCCAGCGCCGCCGCGCACGCGCCCAAAAACGGGCTGAACCGGTAGGCGAGGAGCGTCTTGTCATCCAGACGCGCCACTTCTTCCGGGAGAGCGCGTCCCATGAAAAAGAAGGCCAGAAAAATCCCGCCCACCAGAAGAAAAATGATGGCCAGCGCCAGATCGCCCGACCGCTCCCTCGTCCGCCGGAGGCAGTACCCCTCCTCGAGCTTGTCGGAACGCTGCGTCTGCTCCTGCTGCAGCATATGACATCCCCCTCGCCGCTGCAGCAATTTTTCCGCGCAGCCGGACGCCCAAAACCGCGGTCCAGCGCACGGATCCTCTTTGATTATAGCGGGTTTCGGACGGCTCTTCAATCCTGTAATGTAAAGAAAAAGCCCCGGCCGCGCCGGGGCGAAAGCTCTCCAGCCGCACCGCCCTGCATCGCCGGGGTTCACACAGCCTTTCTGCAAACAGCTCCGCCCCGAACAAACCGAACGGAAGCCGCTGTCACAGAAAGCAGGTTTTACAGATTCATCTCATCCACAAGAGCCGCGGGCTTTGCCGTCATCTCCACCCACGCCGGGACAAAGCCGCTCTTGACAGCGTTCCTGACGGACCTGATGTTCGACCACGCCGTACAATAAAACGGCACTTTCCCCCGGTTGAGAATCTCCCTCGCGAGCGCGCTTGTCAGCGCGGAGGCAATCCCGCGCCGCCGGTAGTCCGGCAGGACATCCACGCCGATTTGCCACATCTTTTCGCAGTCCGCGGAACAGGTGGCCAGCCCGACCAGCTTCTCCCCGTCGTATGCGCCGACTCCAAGGACGTCCAGATGCCGGCGGTCCTTGCAGAGCGCGTTGCTCCACTCCGGCAGATACAGCTGTCCGAAATCCTCCTGCCCCAAAACGCGAGTCTCAAAGGCGCAGGGAAGAGACGGTATCCCGTTTTCGCTTGGCAAATAGTATTCCGCCATAAAACAGATCTTATGGCCTTTTTCCACGAGGCGCTCGTTCAGCCAGTGCAGATTCGGCGTCTCAAAGCAGTGATAAAACTTGAATTTTGCAAGATACCCGGACACCTCGTCCAGAGTCTCGCCGACGGACGCCGCCACGACGTTGTTTCCGTAGGAAACGAAGGTGCAGGTGATCGGCTCCCTCAGATATTTGCGGGCGTTCTTGCCCAATTGGAAAGGGACGACAACATTTCTGTCCGCCTGAAAGGCCTCCCGGCGGCAGCCGATGTCCTCCGCGGATTGCCTCATGGCAATTTCCAGTATGTCGCGATTCGTCATAGTTTTCCTCCATAGAGACTGCGCTCAAATCTTCGTCCAGTCCACGCGTTTGAGATAGAGAGCGAACACAATGGAGCTGATGGACCATGTCAGCGGATACACCACGTAGACCATCTGAATCGTATGCGTCAGCAGAATCGTAATGGCAAGAAACGCGACGCGGATGACGCACCAGACGAACATCATGACGACCATGGGCACAACCGCTTTACCGGCCCCGCGCAGGACGGCGGCCACGGAATGCGAGAAGGCCAGCAGGCAGTAGAAAAATGCGGCCGTCCTCGCCTTTTCCACGCCAAATCGGATGACCTCCGGCGTGGAGTCAAACGCGGCGATCAGCTGCGGCGCCAGCAGGAACACCACCACACCGATCAGTTCCGCCAGCACGACCGTTGTCAGAATCCCAAAGCGTGCTCCGCGCTTTGTCCGTTCCGTCTGCCTTGCGCCAAGGTTTTGGCCGACAAAGGTCGTGATGGCCATCGTGAAGCTGTTGATGGGCAAAAAGGCGAATCCTTCAATTTTGCTGTAAGCACCATATCCCGCCATGGCCATCTCGCCGAACGCATTGATGTACGACTGCACAATGACGTTCGCAAAGGCGATGATCGAGTTTTGAATCCCGGAGGGGAGGCCGACGTGGATGATTTGTCTCAGCACCCTGGAGTGGAAACGGATTTTTGAGA